>JAJYAR010000166.1 GCA_021779435.1 bacterium | reverse complement strand
GCTGCGCCATGTCAGCGAGACGCCCCAGGTCAAACCGGCCGCAGCGCTCGCTGCGCTCGCCGGCCTGTTCGCCGATGCAGCGGTGTTGAAGGTTTTCCAGAACGCGAAATTCGACCTCCAGGTCTTCGCCAAGGCCGGCCTGACGACGATCGCGCCGATCGACGACACGATGCTGATTTCCTATGCCCAGGAAGCCGGCGCGCACGGGCATGGCATGGACGAGTTGTCCGCGCTGCATCTCGGCCATCGCCCGATCAGCTACGACGAAGTCACCGGCACCGGTCGCGCGCGGATCGGGTTTGCCGAGGTCGCGCTGGATCGCGCGACCGCCTACGCCGCCGAAGACGCGGATGTGACGCTGCGGCTATGGCACGCGCTGCGGCCACGCCTGCGCGAGGCTGGCGCGCTGGCCTGGTACGAGCAGGTGGATCGCCGGCTGATCGCGGTGCTCCTGGCCATGGAGCAGGCTGGGGTGAAAGTGGACGCGGCCGAACTGGGCCGCATCTCGACCGAGTTCGCCGCGCGCATGGCCATCATGGAGGCTGAAATCCATGGCCTCGCCGGGCGCAGCTTCAATCTCGCCAGCCCGAAACAGTTGGGCGAGGTGCTGTTCGAGGACATGGGGCTCGCCGGCGGCAAGCGCATGAAGACCGGCGCCTGGGGAACGGATGCGGCCGTGCTGCAGGAGCTAGCGGAGCAGGGCCACGCGCTGCCGGCGCGCATCCTGGAATGGCGTCAGCTCGCCAAGCTGAAATCCACCTATGCGGACGCGCTGGTCGGGCAGATCGACCCCGCGACCGGACGGGTGCACACCAGTTTCGCCATGGCGGCGACGACCACCGGGCGGTTGTCTTCGACGGACCCCAATCTGCAGAATATCCCTGTCCGCACCGAGGAGGGTGGGCGCATCCGGCGCGCCTTCATCGCCGAACCGGGCTGGCGGCTGGTCAGCGCCGACTACTCGCAGATCGAACTGCGCCTGCTCGCCCATGTCGCCGACATCCCAGCCCTGCGCGAAAGCTTCCGCCTCGGCGAGGATATCCATGCGCGCACGGCCAGCGAAGTGTTCGGCGTGCCGATGGCGGGCATGGATGCGCTCACGCGGCGGCGGGCGAAAGCGATCAATTTCGGCATCATCTACGGCATCTCCGCCTTCGGCCTCGCCCGCCAGCTCGGCATCGAGCCGGGTCAGGCGCGCACCTACATCGATGCCTATTTCGCCCGCTATCCCGAGATCCGCGCCTACATGGAGCGGACCAAGGAGGCCGCGCGCCGACAAGGCTTCGTGCAGACCCCATTCGGGCGGCGCTGCTACATCCCCGGCATCGGCGACCGCAGTCCGGCCCGGCGCGCCTATGCCGAGCGGCAGGCCATCAACGCGCCGCTGCAGGGCGGGGCGGCGGACGTGATCAAGCGCGCGATGGTACGCCTTCCGGCGGCATTCGCCGGGTCGGCAGCCCAGCTGGTACTGCAGGTCCACGACGAACTGCTGTTCGAGGCACCAGCGGCCGAGGCGGAAGCGGTTGCATCCATCGCCCGCCGCGTCATGGAAGAGGCCGCCACCCTGTCGGTGCCGCTGGTGGTCGAAACCGGCATCGGCGCTACCTGGGCCGACGCCCACTGACCGGGATCCAGGGGACCCCCCGGCCCCCTGGCGGGGCTACAAGGGAGCAGCCGGCCCCTTTGGTTCCGCCCTTCAGTCCATGTGCTGGCCGCCATTGATCGACAGGGTCGATCCGGTGATGTAGCCGGCCTCCTCGTCGGTGAGGAACACGACACCGCGTGCAATCTCCTCCGGCTTGCCGAGGCGCCCAACGGGGATTTTGGCGACGATCTTTTCCAGCACGTCGGCAGGGACGGCGCGAACCATGTCGGTATCGATGTAGCCAGGGGCGAGGGCGTTGACGGTGATGCCGTGACGGGCACCTTCCAGGGCCAACGCCTTGGTGAAGCCGAACAGCGCCGCTTTCGCCGCCGAGTAGTTCGCCTGCCCCGCTTGGCCGGCCTGGCCGTTGATGCTGCTGATGTTGACGATGCGGCCAAACTTCTTCGCTCGCATACCGTCGAACACAGCCTTGGTCATGTTGAAGACCGAGGAGAGATTCGTCTCGATGACGGCGTGCCACATCTCCGGCGTCATGCGCGAGAAGCCGGCGTCGCGGGTGATGCCGGCATTGTTGACCAGGATCTCGATCGGGCCATCCTCGGCGGCGATCTTCGCCGCTGCCTCCTGGCAGGCCTCGAAACTGGCGACATCGAAGCGGACCGCCTTGATGCCGCTCTCGGCATGGAAGGCGGCGGCGGCGGCGTCATTGCCGTGATAGGTGGCGATGACCGTTCGTCCCGCTGCCTTGAGTGCGTGGCTGATCGCGGCGCCGATGCCGCGGGTACCGCCGGTGACGAGTGCCACTCTGGCCATATTGCTCTCCCTGCTTCCAAACGGCCGGTTCAGGCCGGCCGCAGTTTCTTCCTGTAGATCAGTTGCCCAACGCGGTCACCGAGGAAGCGCCGGCCGGCCGCGGAAACCCACGGCCGGCCTGAGTCCCGGATTCAGCGCTCGACGCACATGGCGACGCCCATGCCGCCGCCGATGCACAGCGTGGCAAGGCCCTTGTGCGCATTGCGCTTGCCCATCTCGTGCAGCAGCGTGACGAGGATGCGCGCGCCGGATGCGCCGATCGGGTGGCCGATGGCGATGGCGCCGCCATTGACGTTGACCTTCTCGGTATCCCAGCCGAGCCCCTTGTTGACGGCGCAGGCCTGGGCGGCGAAGGCTTCGTTGGCCTCGACGAGATCGAGGTCGGCGGCCTTCCAACCGGCGCGCTGCAGCGCTTTCTGGCTGGCCGGAACCGGGCCCGTGCCCATCAGCGCCGGATCGACGCCGGCGGTGGCGAAAGCGGCGATGCGCGCGAGCGGGGTGAGGCCGCGCTTCGCCGCCTCCTTGGCCGACATCACCACGAGCGCCGCCGCGCCGTCATTGATGCCGGATGCGTTCGCCGCCGTCACGGTGCCGTCCTTGGCGAAGGCCGGGCGCAGCTTCGCCATGCTCTCGAGCGTCGCGTCGTGGCGGATATACTCGTCGTCCGCGACAACGGTTTCGCCCTTGCGGGTCTTGACGGTCACGGACGTGATCTCGTCCTTGAACCGGCCCGCCTTCTGCGCCGCGGAGGCCTTCTGCTGCGAGGCGAGGGCGAAGGCGTCCTGCTCCTCGCGCGTGATCTGGTAGGCTTTGGCGACGTTCTCGGCGGTGACGCCCATGTGGTAGCCGTGGAACACGTCCCACAGCCCATCCTTCAGCATGGTATCCATCATATCGAGCTGGCCCATCTTGACGCCGGCGCGAAGAAAGGCGGCGTGCTGGGAGAGGCTCATGCTCTCCTGACCGCCGGCGACGACGATGGTGCTCTCGCCGGTGCGGATCTGCTGGGCGGCGAGCGCCACCGTGCGCAGGCCGGAGCCGCAGACCTGGTTGATGCCGAAGGCGGTCTTTTCGTCCGGGATGCCAGCGGCGCGGGCGGCCTGGCGGGCCGGGTTCATGCCCTGGCCGGCGACGAGGATCTGGCCGAGGATGACCTCGTCCACATCGCCCACTTCGAGCTTCGCGCGCGCGACCGCGGCCTTGATGGCGATGCTGCCAAGCTCGTGGGCAGGAGTGGTGCCAAGCGCGCCGCTGAAGCTGCCCACCGGGGTGCGGGCGGCGGCCACGATGACGATGTCGTCCATGTGATTTCTCCCTCGCGGCGATGCTGCCGCATGTCAGCCCATGTGCGGGTGCAGCGTAGTCAAATGCGGCGGTACTGGCTAGAGCACGGTCCGACCTGATGGATTCATCCGGTCGGACCGTGCTCCAGAACCATAGAGTCTACAGCAACAGATCTCGGCTCTGCCCGGGCGGGACCGGCGGCATCAGACCGGAGGTTGCTGTCGCCTGGAGGCCGCCGGGTCGATCAGCCTCGGTGATCAAGCGTCTGCTCGACCAGCGTCGCCCACAGCGAGGCACCGATCGGCAGGATCGCATCGTTGAAATCATAGTCCGGATGATGCACGCCGACCCCGCCGCGGTCCGGGTCCGCCTGGCCGATGCGCACGAAGCAGCCCGGCGCCGCCGCCGCCATGTAGGCGAAATCCTCCCCGCCCAGCATCGGTGCGGCCGCGCGCAGGACGCCCGCCGTGCCGACCACGCGCTCGGCCGCCGCTGCGGCGCGATCGGTCGGGTCCTCAGCGTTCACCACCGGCGGGTAGCCGCGCCGGTAATCCACCACCGCGCGCGCACCATGAGCCTGCGCGGTGCCTTCGGCGATCTCCGCGATCAGCGCCGCGAGCCGATCCTGCACCGCGGCGGTCAGTGCCCGCGCCGTGCCGTTCAGCACGGCCTCCGCGGGGATGACGTTGCCGGTACTGCCGGCGTGGAACTGCGTCACCGAAACGACCGCCGGATCCGCCGGATCGAGCCGGCGGGCGACGACGCTCTGCAGCGCGAGCACGATATGCGCGCCGACCAGCACCGGATCGATCGCCAGATGCGGCCGCGCGCCATGTCCGCCCTCGCCGGTGACGGTGATCCAGAACCGGTCCGAACAGGCCGATGCAAGCCCCGGCGCGGCAAGGATCGTGCCGACGGGCAGGCTGGGATCGTTGTGCGCGCCATAGACCGCGTCGCAGGGGAAGCGCTTGAACAGCCCTTCCTCCACCATCTTTCGTCCACCGCCGAGCCCTTCCTCGGCGGGCTGGAAGATGAAATGCACTGTGCCGTCGAAATTACGCGTCTCGGCGAGGTAGCGCGCGGCGCCGAGCAGCATGGTCGTGTGCCCGTCATGGCCACAGGCGTGCATCACGCCTTCACGCTGCGAGCGATGCGCGAGGCTACCGCCCTCGGCCATCGGCAGCGCGTCCATATCGGCCCGGATGCCGATGGTGCGCGGGCTGGCGCCGACGCGGAGCGTGCCGACAAGACCGGTGCCGGCGATGCCGAGCGTCACCGTGATACCCCATTCGGCAAGCTTTCCAGCGACGAAGGCGCTCGTCCGATGCTCCTCGAAGCCGAGCTCGGGATGGGCGTGCAGGTCGCGCCGCCACGCCGTCAGCTCATCGTGAAACGCGGCGATGCGATTGATCACCGGCACCGCGTCACCCTCTGCTACAGCGCGCCGCCGCGCCGCCCGGCGCGCGCGCCGAGGCGCAGGCGCAGCGCATTCAGCTTGATGAAGCCGGCCGCGTCCACCTGGTCGTAGGCGCCCTGGTCATCCTCGAACGTGACCATGTTCATCGAATAGAGGCTGTTCGGGCTCTCGCGTCCGATGACGGTCGCGTTACCCTTGTAGAGCTTCATCCGCACCTGGCCGGAGACGGAGGCCTGGCTGGCATCGATGAGCGCCTGCAGCATCCGCCGCTCCGGGCTGAACCAGAAGCCGTTGTAGATCAGCTCCGCATAGCGCGGCATCAGGCTGTCCTTGAGATGCGCCGCCTCGCGATCGAGGGTGATGCTCTCGATGCCGCGATGCGCGGCGAGCAGGATGGTGCCGCCCGGTGTCTCATAGACGCCGCGCGACTTCATGCCGACGAAGCGATTCTCGACCAGATCGAGCCGGCCGATACCATTGTCGTGGCCCAGCTGATTGAGCCGGGCCAGCAGCGCCGCCGGCGACAGCGGCACCCCGTCGATCGCCACCGGGTCCCCGCGCTCGAACTCGATGCTGATCATCGTTGCGCGGTCCGGCGCGTCCTCCGGGCGGATGGTGCGCTGATAGACGATCTCGTCCGGCTCGGCGCCGGGGTCCTCGAGGATCTTCCCCTCCGAGGAGGAGTGCAGCAGATTGGCGTCGACCGAGAACGGCGCCTCGCCGCGCTTGTCCTTGGCGATGGGGATCTGATTCGCCTCGGCGAAGGCGAGCAGGCGGGTGCGGCTGGTGAGATCCCATTCGCGCCACGGCGCGATCACCTTCACGTCCGGGTTGAGGGCATAGTAGGCGAGTTCGAAGCGGACCTGGTCGTTGCCCTTGCCGGTTGCGCCGTGGGCCACCGCATCGGCGCCGACCTGCTCGGCGATCTCGATCTGGCGCTGAGCGATGAGCGGGCGGGCGATGGAGGTGCCCAGCAAATACTGGCCCTCGTAGAGCGCGTTGGCGCGAAACATCGGAAAGACGAAGTCCTTCACGAACGTCTCGCGCAGATCCTCGACGAAAATCTCGGTGATGCCGAACATCTCGGCCTTGCGGCGCGCGGGTTCGAGCTCCTCGCCCTGGCCGAGATCCGCGGTGAAGGTCACGACCTCGCAGCGATAGGTCTGCTGCAGCCAGCGCAGGATCACGCTGGTGTCGAGCCCTCCGGAATAGGCCAGCACGACCTTTTTCACACCCTTCGCCGCCATCACGCGCTCCCTGGTCCGAACCGGGGCCGGTTACTCCGCGGCGGCCGGGCGCGCAAGCGCCGCCCGCACCGAGGCTGCGTCCGCCGCCGCGAGAAAATTTCCGTGACGCACTAAGAGAAAGCAAAGCGAGTGCCAAAC
>JAJYAR010000165.1 GCA_021779435.1 bacterium | reverse complement strand
CGGCCGGGGCAAAAAGCTGCACACCACCGCGCCCGCTGTAACGAACGTTGTATGCGCGCTCGGCGGCAGGTGCGCGCGATGGCTCATCACCGGCCGGATGTCACGCAGGTTCAGCTTCCACGCCGTCAGGTCGCCCTTCCAGCCCACCACGTCAAGCGGGTTGAACGGATAAACAATCTTCGATATCTCCCCGTCGGCGAGGACACGGATCTCCCACTCGCGCTCATCGTCTAAGTGTGCGTCCGGTTCCGGTGTCGTGATCACCGCCGGATCGTAGAGCGCGTGCTGACCCAGCAGCCCCTTGTCCGGCTGCTCGAATTCTCCATGCGAACGGAAAATCAGGAAGAAGTTGTCCCGAGTCTCCGGCGCCACGCGATACGTCACCGCCCGCGGCAGGCAGACATAATCGCCAGGTTCGAAGGCGAGCGGGCCAAAATCCGTCTCAATCACGCCCCGGCCGCGATGCACGAAATACAACTCGTCGGCATCCGCGTCGCGAAAGTAAAAGGGCATAGGCTCGCTGCGCCGCGAAACGCAAAGCCGGATGTCGTCGTTGCCAAGAAACTCGACGGGCATCCCCTCGGCATCCTCGAGATCCGCCGGCCGCAGCTTGTTCAAGTCCATACAGTGCGGCCGCAGCCTTCCCTCCATGCGAATCCATCCGGTTGGCGGATGCGCGTGGTACAGATGCGCGGACTTTCCGTAAAACCCCTTGCGGCCGTGCTCTTCCTCAAACGTCCCGGCGGGCAGCGCAACGTGCGCCTGAGCGGCGGTCTTGCCTTTCTTCAGCGGATACATGGCGTCCTCCGTCCTCCAGTATCACGCCAGTTTCAGCCTTCCGGAGACGGCCACCGCCCGCGCGCCTCGCCGGCGAAAAACAAGCTACTTAATCTTCTCGAACACTTTCCCTGCTTTTTCTTTCGTTTTTTGATTGACAAGCCGCTGGGATCGCGTTATCGTCCTTGCTTTGGCTAGGTCCTCATCATGGCGTCTTCAGAGCGCGTTTCGCAGGTTGCGCCCGTGAAAGTAACTGATTCTATAACCCGAAGCGAGATCCTCCAGCAGCCCGGGACGTGGCTGGACACTCTCGAACGCACCGCTGCTTGTCCCTGGACGATCGAATCCCCGGCGGTCGTTACCGGCGCCGGCAGCTCCTGTTACCTCGCCGAAGCGATCGCGGCGTCCCGGCCCGGCGTTGCCGCCCTCGCCTCCACCGATCTCTTGGTGAGCGATCCTCCGCCGGTCAGTCCGTCCACGATGGTCGTGTCCGTAGCGCGTTCCGGCGACAGCCCGGAGACCGCCGGCGTGATCGAGCGTCTGCGCCGCCTCGTCCCCTCAGCCCGCCACCACGCCATCACGTGCAATCCCGATAGCGCGCTGGTTCGCCTCATCGGGCCTGACACCTTGCTGCTCGATCCCCGCACAAACGACCGCAGCCTCGTGATGACGAGTTCCTTCAGCAACCTCACGCTCGCCGGTACGCTGCTCGGCCGCGTGGACCCCTGGCGCGAGCCCATTCGCCGCGCCGCGGCCCGCACCAGCGAACTTCTGCCGCAAATCGAGGAACTCGCCGTCGAGGCGGCCCAGGCCATCGCCGATCGCGTCGTCTTCCTCGCTTCCCCCATTCTGCGCGGCGCCGCGCGCGAGGCCACGCTGAAAGTACTCGAAATCAGCGGCGGCCGCGTCGTTGCAAAGTCGGAAACCTTCCTTGGCCTCCGCCACGGCCCGATGAGTTTTCTTAATCCCCGCAGCTTCGTCGTCTGCTTTCTTTCTTCCGATCCGCGCCTGCAGCGCTACGAGCTGGATCTGGTTCGCGAGTTGCGCGCCAAGGGCCTCGGCATGCTCGTCGCCAACGGCCCCACTCACTCGCCCGAGTTATTCGACATGCTTGTGCCCGCACCGGGCGCGGACCTACCGGACGCCTTCCGAACCCCGTTCGCCATCGTATTCGCCCAGTTGCTTGGCCTGCACGCCGCGGCGCGATTCGGAGTCAACGCCGATAATCCCAGCCCGGAGCGTGTCATCACCCGTGTCGTCCAGGGAGTGAGGGTTTACGCCGACTGACGCCGCGCGCCGGCCCGCCGCGCTGGTGCTGCACGGAGGCGGACCCACGGCGGTTCTGAATGCAAGCCTCGCCGGAGTCGTCGAAGCCTGCCGCGCTGAACCCTCCATCGCCGCCCTCTACGGCGCCGAACGCGGTGTCGAAGGCCTGCTCGGCGGCGCTATCGTCAACCTGTCCGCCGAAGACCCCGTCATCTGGGAAGACATCGCCCGCGCGCCCGGTTCCGCCCTCGGCTCCTCCCGCCGCCGCATCACCGATGCCGACTACGAGCAGATGCTCGCCACGCTCGACCGCCTCGGTGTCGCCTGGGTTCTCGCGAACGGCGGCAACGGAACCATGGAAATGGCGCTCGGCCTCCACCATGCCGCGCGGAGCGCAGGCGCCAACGTGACCGTCGTCGGCATCCCGAAAACCATCGACAACGACCTCGCCGGAACGGACCACACGCCAGGCTACGCCTCCGCCGGACGCTTCTTCGCCTCCTGCCTGCGCGACATCGGCGCCGACAACCGCGCCCTGCCTGGCATCGCCGTCCTCGAAGTGCTGGGCCGCAACGCCGGTTGGCTCGCCGCCGCCTCCACGCTCGCCCGGCGCGGCCCCGAGGACCCTCCGCATCTCACCTATTTCCCCGAACGCCCGCTGCCCTTCGAATCGCTGGCCGCCGATGTCGATCGCGTCTACCGCAAACTCGGCCGCGTCGTCGTCAGCGTCTGCGAAGGCCAACTCGACGAGAACGGCGAACCCTTCGGCGCCGACGTCCGCGTCTCCAGCCGCGCTCCGCTCGCGCTTAATCTCGCCCACACGCTGGCGCAACGCCTCACCGCCGCCCTGAAAATCCCGGCACGCAGCGAAAAACCCGGCTTATTCGGCCGGTCATGCGCCGCTCTGGCCTCGGAAATCGACCGCATCGAAGCCCGAAATTGCGGCGCGGCGGCGGTCCGCGGCGCACTCGCTGGTCGCGGCGGCCACATGGTCTCCATCCAGAGAAATCCCGGCTCGTCCTACACCCCTTCCTACAACTTCACTCCGCTCGAAGAGGTCGCCGGCCGCGAGAGGCTGTTCCCGGGAAACTGGCTCCCCGCCTCACCGGAAGACGATTTGCCCGCCTTCCGCGCCTGGGCTCTCCCAATCACGGGAGAAATTCCGTCCTACATGAACTTGCGCCGAGTGCGCATTTTCTGATATTCCTTCCGGACAACGATCGAATCGCGTAAAAGGGAGTGGTTGAATGCGAACCGGGGACAGCGCCAATAAATCGGGGAAACCCGGGCGAATGATGACCGAAGAGCGGCGGCGGGCTATCCTCGCTCTTCTCGAACAGCAAGGCCGCGTCACGGTCGACGAACTGACCCGCCGCTTCCGCGTTTCCGCCGTCACCGCCCGCGGCGATCTCGATGCCCTATCCGAGGCCGGCTCCGTCGTACGCTCCCACGGCGGTGCGGTGCCGCCGCTCAATCCCTCGCAGGACTACCCTCTCGCCGTCAAGGAGCCCATCCACCACGACGAAAAAGTCCGCATCGGCCGCGCCGCCATGCATCTCATCAAACCCGGCCAAACCGTGATCATCGACTCCGGCACCACGGCCACCCAGCTCGCCATGCACTTGAAACGCGCGCGCCTGCAATCGTTGACCGTCATCACCCACGCCTTCAACATCGCCTCCCGCCTGCTCGATTGTCCGTGGGTTTCCTTGATCCTCGTCGGCGGGATCCTGCGCCCCGTCTCCACCTCCTGCGTCGGTCCGCATGCCGAGCAGATGATCCGTGAACTCCACGCCGACCATTTCTTTCTTTCCGTCGATGGCCTTGATCCCGAAGGCGGACTCACCACGCCCGACATTCTCGAGGCCCGTCTGAACAGTCTCATGATCCGCGCCGCCCGCGAAACCACCGTGATGGCCGACACCAGTAAGTTCGGCCGCCGCAGCCTGTCGCTCATCGCGGGACTCGACGCCGTCAACCGCGTCATCACCGACGAGCGCATCCGCCCGGAGATGGCAGCCGCCGTCCGTGACCGCGGCCCTGAATTAGTGGTCGTCTAAGTGGCCAACGCCGCTCGAATGCCTTCCCGATACGTCGGATACTGAAGCCTCACCCCCAGCAGTTTCAAAATCGCCGAACCATCCACTCGCCGCCCGTGCCGACGCGTCTGGGGAATCTCAGTCGCCGGCGCCGTCTCCGGCATCGGCAGCCCCATCAGCTCGGCGCAAAATCGAGCCAGTTCCACCGAAGGGCACGGATACTCGTCCGCCACCGGATATGCCCCGCCCACCGAAACTTCCAGCGCCAACGCCGCTAAACTCGCCAGGTCCTCCACGTGAATCCGGCTGATCGGGATCGGCTCACCTTCTTCCAACCGGAATTCCCCGCGCGCCATCGAGACATGCACACCCCGGCCGGGCCCATAAATCGCCGCCGGACGAAGCACCAGCGAAGACCACGGCCCGCGCAGCACCGCCTTCTCGGTCACGATGCGTGCCCTCTCCCTCTCGCTTACCGGCGCCGGTCGTGTCGTCGCGTCCACCACTCGCTGCGCCCCGTACACGCTCGTCGTCGAAAGATACACAACTCGCGCCGCAAGCCCCACAAGCGCCCGAAGTACCGTCGCGTCGCGGTTGCTTCCGAGCGATGGCACCGAGTACAACACCGGACAACCCGGCGCCGCGATCGCACGCAGCCTCTCCTCGGCGCCCGCATCCAGGCAGTCCAGCCCAACCACGCACACCCCATGCTCGGCCAGCCCGAGTAGCTTCCCCGGCGATCTCGTCGTCGCCGTCACCACGTGCCCCGCTTGCGCCAGAATCCGCGCGGCGCGCCTGCCGGTGTAGCCGCAGCCCACAATCAGAACGGGCGCCAAGCCCCCGGGCCGCGCGTCACAGCCTCTTGCGGAGCCGTCCTTGTGCGGGTCTGTCATCATGAAATCTCAGGTTATGCAATCCTCCGCTTCCTTCCTTTCCGCGTGGTCGCTGCCCGTACCAATCCTCTTATTTTGCCTCGTTCTCGGCGGGCTTTACTTCGGCGTCCCCGGCGTGCGGACCAAGGGTCGCGGCGCCTACTTCCTCAGCGGCCTATTCCTCCTGCTGCTCACCTACGTGTCCCCGTTCGATGCCCTCGCGCGCCAGTATCTGTTAAGCGCCGATGTCGTCGAACGAATCACCGCCGCCCTCTTCATCCCTTGGATGCTCGCCACCGACCTCGGTCCTTCGCCCCGCCTGCGCAACCCCGGCCCGGCCAAGCTCGCCCCCATTCTCGCTTGGCTCGCGGGCATGGGCGTCCTCGCCATCTGGTACCTGCCGTCAGTCTACAATGCAACGCTCGCCCACCCGGCTCTGCGCGATACCGCCATTCTCACTTCCGTGCTTGCCGGCATCTGGTTCTGGCTGCCGCTGGTCGGTCCGGAGGGACCCGGCAAGGTTAGCCCGGTGCCCGCGGGGAACTGGTATCTTCTCGCAGCCGCCATCTGGTGCTCCGCCCTCGGCCTCGGCCTTGCCTTCTCGCGTCCCTCTCTGCTGGAAACTTACGACAACCCGCCCGACACCTTCGGAATCCTATCGGAGATACGGGACGCATTCCGCCTGACTCGCGCCGCCGATCAGGAAACCGCCGGCCTGCTCTTCTGGATCGGTTCCTGCACGGTGCTGTTGTGTGGGGTGATGTTGATGTTCTACCGCTGGTACGTCGCCGAATCGATGCGTACGAAACTTGCCGTCCATGCCGCCGTGGAGGCAAAAAAAACCGAGGGAAGACCTTCGTGAGCCGCCCCTCGGAATGGACTGTCCAGACTGTGCTGTTCCCTTAGATCCCCGCGGCGCCTACAAGGTTTCATTCGCTCAAGAAAATTTCGCGCCTAACTTCCACTCGTAATTAGGTTGATTTGCCCGATTCCGCCCTGAATATCCAGCCGCACGCGATGCGGAGCCTTTTCCCAGTTGTCGCTCGTGTAACGGTCGCCGTCCTTGTTCAACCCGTCCGCGCGGATCCCTCCGATGCCACCCTTCGCATAAGCCGAAATTCCCGCGTCTGACGGCAGATACACGTCCGCCTCGCCCACGCCGCCGTGAATCCGGACGCTATAATCGCCGCGCGTCGTTCCACGCAAGTCCATTTCGAGCTTTCCCACGCCCATATCCACCTGCACGCTGCGCAGATTCAGCGAGCCCAGCCGAAGCTTCGCTTCCCCCGCCCCGAGGTTCACGAACATATCGACCGGCTTATCGTTGTTGAACCGCAGCCTCCAGTCGTATTCCGTGTGCCCGAACCCCCCGCGGGAGTGGTTCGGCTGCTCGATCGTCAAAAGCCCCCGGAAAGAACTCGGCGTCCAGCGAACGCTCGGCTTCCACGAGGGAACGTTGTAGCTGAAATCCCCCTCCACCAGCTTTGTGGCCCCGCCGGAGACGTCCAACTTCCCCGCCCCGATCCGCAACTCTACACGCACCATCTCCGAGT
>JAJYAR010000005.1 GCA_021779435.1 bacterium | reverse complement strand
CACCGGCGTCGTGTCGAACATCACCCGCCGGCCGATCCTGACGCTGACGCTCGCAGCACTCTCCATTCCGGCCGGCCTGCTCCTGCTTCCCGCGATCAGCCAGAAGTTCTTTCCCGCCGCCGAACGCGCGCAATTTGCGATCGAGATCGACCTCCCGCTCGGAACGCGGCTCGAGGCCACCGACGCGGTTGCACGAAGAGTCGAGCAGTCACTCGTCGGCGATCCGCGCATCACGGCCCACGCAACGTTTGTCGGCACCGCGGCACCGCGCGTGTACTACAGCTTCGCTCCCGAGTTTCCGCGCCCCAGCTATGCCATGCTGCTCGTCAGCACCACAACCGTGGCCGCGGCCGACGAGGCCGTCCGCGACTATGCGCGCAAGCTCGCGGGCGTGGACCCGAACGCACGGATCAATGTGACGAGTTTCCAGCAGGGAATCCCGACCGAGGCGCCCGTGGAGGTCCGGATCATCGGCCCCGAACCCGCTGTTCTCCGGCAGATCGGCGGAGAGGTGCAGAAGATCTTCCTTGGCGTGCCCGGTGCAACCCAGGTCCGGGATGATTTTCGCGACGCATTTTCCATCGACCTGCATGTCAACAGCGAGGTCGCCAACCGGCTCGGACTCGCCACCAACGTCATTGCGTCGGAGGTCATGGCCGGTTTTCAGGGCCTCCCCTTGACCGAGTTGTGGGAACATGACGCACCGGTTCCCATCGTCCTCCGCCTGAATCCCGAGCGCCGCTCCTCGTTCGACGACCTCGACCGCTTCATGCTCCGGGCGCCACTCACGCAGGCGACCGTCGCACTGAAGGAGGTCGTGTCGGTCGAGCCGGTCTGGAGTCCGGCCCAGATTGCCCGGCGCAACGGCGAGCGCACCCTCACCGTGCGGGCAAACGCCGCCACCGGGGTGCTGCCCTCGCGCATCCTCGCGCCGATCCGGCGACAGCTCCGGAACGTCAGCCTGCCACCGGGCTACCGGCTCGAGATCGGCGGCGAATACGAGGGCCAGCAGGAAACGTTCGGGAAAATGGCCGGCGCGCTCATCGCGAGCGTGATCGCGATCTATCTCGTCCTGCTTCTCCAGTTCGGCGGCTCGCGCGAGACGCTGCTGGTGATGCTCGCCATCCCGCTCACGTTCTTCGGCGCGATGGCCGGGCTTCTCGTGACCCGCAACCCGCTCGGATTCACGGCGTCGGTGGGGCTCATCAGCCTGGTCGGCATTGTCATTCGAAACTCGATCATCCTGGTCGACTTCGCGGACGAACTCCGGCGCACCGAGGGGCTGGATGCCACCACCGCCGCAATCCGCTCCGGAGAGCGGCGGATGCGTCCGATCTTTCTCACGTCGATGGCCGCCGCGGTTGGCGTCCTCCCGATGATCATCTCCGGTTCGCCGCTCTGGGCACCGCTCGCGAGCGTGTTTTCCATCGGCATCCTGTGGTCGATGGTCATGACGCTTCTCGTCATTCCGGCCGCCTACGCATGGGTGATGAGAAACACACCGGCAACCCCCGCCTCGCCATGAAGACCTGCGCGTCGATGATCCTGACCCTGACGCTCGCGTCCGCGGCACTCGCCGGGGCGCCGCTCTCGTTCGATGAGGCGGTGTCTCTCGCCGTTCAGCAGAGCAAGGGCGCTCAAATCAGCGTGGCAAAGGCCGCCGCCGCCGAAGCCGCGGCCGTCAACGCACGCCGCCAGAGGTACCCACGAGTCCAGGCGTACGGGCTCTCCGGTTACTACTTTCGGCCCATCGAAGTTCAGCTGCGCCGCGGAGCGTTGACTCCGCTGCTGGACAATGCCGGCCAGGCGCTCGGCATGGGGCCGCTCTCCAGCACCCTCGGCGAATTCCCGGCCAACGACCTCACGCTGGTGCGTGGCGGCCGCACCGAGACGATCGGCGCCATTACCGTGCTCCAGCCGCTCAGCCAGCTGTGGCGCATCGACAGTGGCGTGCGGGCAGCTCGCGCGGAGGCGGAGGCCGCGCTTCGCGAAGGCGACGAGACCACGCGCAGGATCAAGGCGGGGGTCGAGCAGCTCTTCGCAGCCATCCAATTGGAGGACGCAAGGCGCGCCGCGTACGAGGCAAGGGTCGCGCACGCGCGGCAGCAGCTGAAGGATGCCGAGAACGCGGTGGCTGTTGGTGAACGTCTCGAGGACGCCGCGCTCGGTGCCCGCGCGGCGCTTGTCTCGGCCCAGACGGATCTCACCCGCGGCGCACAGCAGCGAGCCCGTCACCTGCTCCAACTCGCGGACCTGATCGGTCGCGCGGGAGACGAGCAGATCGAGATCGTGCCGGCGCTGCCGGACCACGCCGTGCATCCCCTCGAATACTGGCTGGCGAAGGCGGAGCGCAATCCGGCGACCCGGATCGCCGCCGCGCTGGCTGACAAGGCCGAGGCGGGCACGCGCGCGGCGCGCCAGGCATACATTCCGGAGCTGTCAGCCTTCGCGACCGGCTTCGCGCAGGACGGCATGCCGCTCCTGCCGGAGCACGGCGGCACTGTCGGGCTGACGCTCACCTGGGACCTCTTCGACTTCGGGAGGCGCGGCTCCGAACTCGCCCGCAGCCGCTCGCTTCAACGCGCAGCCAGTCTGGATCAGGCCCGCCTGCAGGAGGAGGCGAGACGCCAGGTCCGGATCGCGTACCAGGACTTCACGCACGCAGGTGAACTCGTCTCGCTCGCGGAACAAAATGCGGCCTATCGGCGCAGCGCCGCCGAACTCGCGCGTCGCAACGTCGACCGGGGCCTCGCCTTGCCGGAGAAGGCGCTCGCCGCGGAAGCCGACCTGCGGCAGGCCGAGGCCGACCTTCTCGGCGCCCGATTGCAGCGTCATCTTGCCCTGTTGACGCTGGCGACGCTGGTTGGCGAGTGACGCCTCTGAACTTCGCGGCCGGACACGGTGCGTCTGAGTCACGGGCGGTGTCGGGGCCTCGGAGTCGCTAATGAATTGGCTCCGACCGGGAGCCCTGCGTTCAGTAGGAGCAGATTAATCTACGATGGTCTGGTCGCCCGCCCGGCCGCTGCGGAGGCCGGCTGCATCAAACCAGGAATCCGCGTTGTAGCCGGGACAGGCTGACCCCGGTTGGCCGGCGTGCGCTTTCCTTCATCAAAGATAAATCCAACGGGATGCTCGGGGAACGTGTTATCGATGTGGCTGCGACGGAGCGCGGATTAAGGTCGGATTGGCGGTCAGTTGACCCGTAGAATGCCGGCCTCGCCGCGCTAATGCGGCACAACCTTTTCCTTCCATGAGAGACGATTATCTGCAGAGCGCGTACAAAGTCATCGACGACCCCATGGTCCTGGTGAACGTGGTCTCGCGACGCGTGAAGCAACTCAAGCGCGGCAATCGCCCGCTCGTCGTGTCACTGGAATCGCTCTCCCACGAGGACATCGCTCTCCGTGAAATTGCCGAGGGCAAGATAACGTACGAGCTGGCGACCGTCGAGGAGCTGGCGAGAAACCACCGGGACCCCGCCCCGTATGCGGTGCACAACGTCGCGTCCAACGCGATGTAGCAGCGAGGATGGCTGACGCGGCCAGCGTTCGAATCGGGCGGAGGTCGCAGCGTGGGTCGCGGGCCTGGGAGGCGGCAGAACAGGCCCGGCATTTTTCCGCATTGAATTGTTGTGCGATCGCGCAACGGCGTCCCATGAGGGAGCGGAGCGCGTCGACCGAATGACGGTCTGCGGCGTCGCCCGCCGGGGTGGTGGATGCAGGGACACTCCAAACGCGCAATTCGGCGCGGTTCCGCTCCCACCCCGCGCCAGACGCGTGCCGACGTGCCTTGGCCGACTTACTCCGCGTTCGCGGTGGACCACGGCGTCCGCAGGACACGCGCCGGGTTTCCCACCACGACGGCGTGGGGCGGCACCTCAAAGTCCACGACCGCCCGGAAGCGAGACGGACTTCGACCGGGTACGTCGCAATCATGCCTGTGACGATCGCCTTCATCAGAAGAAGCTCACCTGACGTTCCGCGATCAAGGAGCCGACGCACGCCGCCACCGCTCGATTCCGACGACGCGCCTCATCCACAAACGCAACGGGACGCCGCTGCAGGTGTATCCCCGCCAAACGCTCCGGAACGCTTTCGATCTCGTCGAGATCCAGCACCCAGTCGCCGAGCCCGGCCGCCCGCATGAAGGATTCCACCTTCCGATCTCCGGAGACAGCCAGCACCGGCCTGCCGGTCGCGACGGCAAGGATGCAACCGTGCAGGCGCGAGCTCAGGACGACGCCCGCGGCACGGTACAGCCCGAGCACGCGATCCAACTGGGCCGCATTCCCGGGCTCGATGAGATTGTTGGTTCGACGCGACAGACGCCCCGACTTCGCCGCGAAATCGTCGCCCGCGGCGCACATCCGCTCAAAATTCTCGGGACCCACCGAGTTGTAGTGATCGACATGGAGGACAAGCGCGTCCTCGTTCCGGCCAGGGGCGACCGCTGCGACGCACGGACAGACCACGGGCGGCGGAAGCCGGATCGGGGACAGCAGATCGCACGTGAGCTCATCGCGCACCACGCAAAGCCGGCTGCGCTCGGCAATTTCTCCGATCAGATCCTGGGGAAGCCGCGACCCTCCGCGCTCGAGCTCGCACGCTCCCACGCCCCAGATCGCGAATGGAACCCGCTCCGCGACATCGCGAAACCCGTTCCAGAAGCGTGAAAAGCAGTCCATGAACAAGCCGCCGCCGCCGATGATGATCAAATCCTCGGGCGTCGCCCTCGAGAGCGCGTCCAGCGTTTCGTCGACAGAGGGGTCGTCACAGAAATGTTCCTGCAACGGCGAGTTCGCCGCAGGGTCGCACCGCGACCCGACACCCAGCAGCTTCTGAATGCCGAGCGCCGACAGCCAGTCGCCCACATTCGATTGGTTGGCATAGACATGGTGGATCATAGGGCATGCACCTCCTCGTTTGTACGCCTCCACCGCTCTGGTTTCAGCGCCGCAACGTCTGGACGCATGCCGCGTGCCACGCGGGCGTACAGTGATTCCAATCGCCTGACGCATTTCGGGGAATCCGCGGTTTCGAGGACCTCGCGCCGCGCGGCGTCGCCCATCTGAACCCGCATCCCGGGATTCACGAGAATTCTCCCCAGCGCCTCCGCGAGTTCGCCCGCATCCCCCGGTCGCACCAGGAAGCCGGTCACCCCGTCGCGAATGACTTCCTCGGCGCCCGCCGCACGACACCCGATCACAGGCAGCCCGCACGCCATCGCCTCGAGATACACGAGGCCGGGCCCCGGCTCGTATGGTGAGGGAAGCGCAAACACGTGGGCTCCGGAAAGGAACTCCGGCATTCGCTCCCTCGCGACGAAGCCCGCGAATTCCAGCAAACCCGGGGCGCCCGCTCCGTCCGCGAGGGCGAGCAGCCGCTCTTCCATCGTCGCCTCCACGCGTCCGGCAAGCTGGAGGTCGCCATGTAGCCCGGGCCGCCGTCGGCCAGACCGGCCACACTCCGCGTCAAACGCTCCGGCGCAGGCAAGCCGGGCTACACGGAGGGGCACAAAAAAGGCGGGGTCCGGAGACCCCGCCGGCAAGTTCAGGTGGCTTGCTTCGCCTTCGCGGCGGCGACCGCTTCGGCAAGCCGCGCCTCGGCTTCGGCAATCGGCACCTTGACGAGGTCCTTCTGCGAGCGGGGCTTCAACTCGATGACACCTTCCTTCAGGCCCTTGCCGCCGATCGTGAGACGCAGCGGAATGCCAATCAGGTCGGCGTCCTTGAACTTCACTCCCGGACGCTCGACGCGGTCGTCGACGAGCACTTCAGCACCGGCGCGCTCGGCGGCGGCTGCGAGCTTCTTCGCGAGATCCATCGCCTCGGGCAGCTGTGGATCGAGCACGCAGATGAGCACGTGGAAGGGAGCCACGTTCCAGGGCCACACAATGCCGTCGTTGTCGTGACTCTGCTCGATCACCGCCTGCATGGTACGACTGATGCCAATGCCGTAGCAGCCCATCACCATCATGTGCGACTGCTTCTTGTCGTCGGTGTAAACCGCCCCGAATTTCTCGGAGTACTTCGTGCCGAGCTTGAAGATGTGTCCGACCTCGATGCCACGGCGGACCTGCAACGGCTTGCCCGACTTCACGTCGGGCTCGCCCGGACGCACGCGGCGGAAATCGCCAAACTTAGTCACGGCGAGATCACGCGTCACGTTCACGTTGCGAATATGGAAGCCGTCCTTGTTCGCGCCGGTGACGCCATTGCCGATCAGCCGGATTGCATGGTCGGCGAAGACGCCGGCGAGCGCAGAGGGATTCCTGATCGTGCCCTTGACGGCGCCGAGGCTGCCGGGCTTCGCGCCCAGCACGGGCTCGATTTCCTCCGGCGTGGCCGGACGGAACAGCGTGAACCCGAGAGAGCCGAGCTTCGCCTCCTCGAGATCGTCGCACCCACGGAGAATGACGACGAACGGCTTGCCGTCGCCAACGTACACGAGGGTCTTGAACTGCTTGTCGGCGGGCACCGAAAACGGCGCGGCCTCCAGCGAGGCGATGGTGACCACACCGGGCGTCGCAAACTCCTCGGTGGCGCCCGCCGGGGCGGCGTCCTGGAGGTCCGCCGGCACGAGCGCGCTGGTCGCCTTCTCACGGTTCGCCGCGTACCCGCTCTCCTCGTTGTAGATCACGTCGTCGTCGCCGATCTCGGCGGGGACCATGAACTCATGCGAGAAGCTCCCGCCCATCACGCCGGTATCGGCCTCGACCGCAATGGCGTGGACGCCGAGCCGCTTGAAGAAGCTCTCGTACGCCGATTTCATGATGAGGTAGCTCTTGATCGCGTGCTCATCGTCCACGTCGAAAGAGTACGAATCCATCATCACGAATTCGCGTGCCCGCATCAGGCCGTAGCGCGGACGGATCTCGTTACGAAACTTCGTGGCGATCTGGTAAAAATTCTTCGGGAGGTCGCGGTAACTCGTGATCTCGGTTTTCACGAGCGGCGTGATGACTTCCTCGTGCGTCGGACCGAGCACGAACTCGGGATCGCGCGGGGCGCGCTTGCCGTCCCCGGCACTGTCTGCACGGAACATGATCTCCCGCGCGGCGGCCCAGCGAGGTCCCTGCTGCCAGAGCTCGACGGGGTGGACATGCGGCATCCAAAGCTCGATCGCGCCGGCGCTGTCCATCTCCTCGCGGCAAATCTGGGTGATCTTCTGCATCACGCGCTGGCCCAGCGGCAGATACGTGTACAGCCCTCCGCTCAGCTTTCGAACCAAGCCGGCGCGGACCAGCAGCTTGTGCGACGCGATTTCCGCGTCAGCCGGGCTCTCTTTCAACGTCGGGATGAAGAACTGCGACCAGAGTTTCATGAAGTCGGTCAAGAGAACAGGCCCCGCGCGCCGGATCAAGGGGGAAGCGGGCGCGGCGGTGACGCCGAGGGCGCGGTTCAAGGTCGAAGGTTTACGGAGTAAGCCGAAGCCGAAGTTGACTGCCAGTGATCACCCATGCGCACAAAGGATCGAACCGGTTTCGAACCACTGATGGACTCAGCTGTTCGACCTGAAACCGAAGTTAACCGCGAACCCCGTTGAATGGACGCGAAATCACACGAACCTCCAAAACGGCCCCCGGAGATCTGTCACCTAATGGGTGACAATTTGTCCAATCCTCCGAGGGCGGCCCCGGCGGGATTTTGTCACCTAATAGGTGACAAGCCAGCGTCGTTTCAGAGGGGAATGTATGCTCCGTAAGCTCCGTATCCGAGCTCCGTGCTCTCTGTGGCCGGTCTGCTTTCAGAATCCGGGTTGAACGTGCTTCCGGCTTCCGTGTTCCGCCAGCAACCTTCCGCTAGCCCTTGCCTGCCGGTGCCGGGCCTGTTCGTATTCGCCGGTCCATGCCGAACGCATTTCCGCAGCAGCGAAAGCCCTGGTCGATCCGATGGATCGTGCTGGCGATCGTCGTGTTCATCATCGGTTACACGTTTCTGACACTCCACTACCGCAAGCCGGGGAAGGCGTACCAGCCCGCGGAGGACATGAAGAACCGGGCCACGACAGCCCGCCTCATCAAGGCAGGGTACCAGCGCGTGCAACTGACTGCACAACTTCCTGCAGACCCGGTCGCCCCGGCCAACGCAGGGCTCCAGGCGCCGGGAGGCCTCCCTGAGGATCTCCGCTCGACGTTGATCGCCGTTCCGCTCCTGCCCGCCGACATTGTCGCCGTGAATGCCCCGTTGTCGGCCAGCGCCAGCCAACCGTTCACGATCCATTTCCGGTGCGTGGTTCCCGACGAGAAGAGGCAGGTGGCCGGTGCCGACATGTACGTGAGGGCGGACGAGATCATCGTCGCCCCCCGCTTCGACAAACTCACCGGCGGGCTCACCACCCGGAGTGCCGGCTATGTCGTGTCACTCGACGTTCCCGCCGCGACACTCAAACCCGGACACTACCGGATCACACTGGTAGGCGAGCGGATGTCGCGCGTCTGGGACATGAACGTCACGCGCTGAGACTGCCCGCCGACGAAACCCGTTCGCGCTCGCGGGCCAAACGGCAGCGTGCTTTGGGTTGGGCTTCGCTCCTGCGGCAGCCGGTCTTCAATTTCCGGGTTCAGTTGAATTTCCGATGTCCCGATACACGGTGCAGAGATGCCAGAACGCTCCAGCGACGTTCGCCTGAAGGCGCCGAGCACCACTATTGACGTGCCCAGCCGGTTCGCCGACAACAACCGCGCCACATCGATGAGCAACGGCACAGGTCAAAGCACTGCACCCACAGCGTCCGCCGCGACGGCGACGACGATCAAGCCCACGGACCTCCGCGGGATCCTGAAATACGTTCCCCGCTTCCAGGGGCAGATTTTCATTGTCGCCCTCGACGGAGCGATCGTTGCCGACGAGAATTTCGGCAACCTGCTCGTCGACATCGCAGTCCTCCGCTCACTCGGCATCAAGGTCGTGCTCGTCCATGGCATCGGCCATCAGCTCCAGGAACTCGCAAAGCTCCGGAGGGTTCAGATCACGAATTCCGACGGCACGGGTGTTACTGACGCGGCCACGCTGGACCTGGCGATTCGCGCGTCGTCCCGGGTGTCGCACGCGGTCATCGAGGGACTCACGCAGAACGGCTTGAAGTGCGCGATGACTAACGCCGTTCGCGCGCTGCCGATGGGCATCCTTCGGGGACAGGACCAGCAGTTCACGGGCAAGGTCGACCGCATCGACAAGGACTTTCTCAACGAGCTGATCGCCAGCCAGGTCGTGCCGGTTGTCGCGCCCATCGGCTTCGCTCCCGACGGCAAGTCGCTGCGGATCAATTCCGACCTTCTCGCCGCCGAACTCGCCGAGGCCTTGCAGGCGACGAAGGTTCTTTACCTGATGCCGCAGTCCGGGCTCGAAATCGAGGGCGAGGTCCGCCGCGACATCTCTGTCGAGGCCCTGCGCAAGATCATCGAGGACTCACCGGAACGGATCAGCGCCTTCACCCGCAGCAAGGCGGCCAATGCGATCAAGGCGATCGAGACGGGCACGCCGCGGGTCCACATGCTCGATGGACGCGTTTTCGACGGGCTGCTGAACGAGATTTTCTCCAACGAAGGCGTTGGCTCCCTGGTGTACGGAAACGACTACCAGCAGATTCGCCGCGCGCGGAAGAGCGATGTCCGGCTGATCTCGAACCTTACCCGGAAGGCGGTTCGCCGCGAGGAGCTCATCTACCGGACACAGGACGCGATTGAAAAGAACATCGACCAGTTCTTCGTCTTCGAGATCGACGAGAACATCATCGCGTGCGTCACGCTCTACTTCTACCCGGACAAGCCGCAAATGGCGGAGATTGGTTCGCTGTACGTGATGCCCTTCTACAACAACCGGGGCATCGGCAAGAAGATGGTGGACTACGCCACGATGATTGCGAAGGACCGCGGCGTCACCACCGTGATCGCGCTTTCGACCCAGAGTTTCGGCTTCTTCAGCAACGTGTGCGGCTTCGAGGAGAGCACGAAGGAAATCCTCCCCGAAGCGCGGCTGAAGCTGTACGAGGAAAGCGGACGGAATGCGAAGGTCCTCGTGAAGTCGGTCGTGTGAGTTGGCGGCCTGGTTGTAGCCTTGGGTCGCTGACCTCGGGCATTGGGTCGCGATCGCGCCATGCCTCGATCCGCAAGCCCGGCCTCACCGAGGCCGGCAACGTCAAGCCATGTAGCCGCGGTCCGCAGACCGCGGTGCGTTGGGCCCGGCGCGCCCAGCGGTCGCGCCACCCGTCGCCTGCGCAGGCCAAAGCTCCGGCGGCGAAGCGCCGGCAGCGATCAATCACACGATCATTTCACTTCGACTACGATCTGGACCTCAGTGGTCGAGCCACGCGGAAGCCCGTTCACAGCCACCGCTGCCCGGGCGTGTCTGCCGGCTTCGCCAAACACCTTCACGAACAGGTCGCTCGCTCCATTGATCACCGCCGGGCTGTCGGCAAAGCCATCGATCGCGTTCACGAACCCGCTCACGAACACGATCCGCGACACGCGGTCGAGCGACCCGAGCGCGGCCTTGATGTTGGCGAGTGCGTTGAGGGCGCACACCTCGGCGGCTTTCTGGGCGGACTCGATCGTCTGCTCCTTTCCGACCTGGCCGGTATGCGTCATTTTGCCGTCGACCATGCAAATCGTACCGGCGCAGTAGAGCAGGTTTCCAGTCTGCACCGTCGGCACGTAGCTTCCCGCGGCGGCGGGAGGTTTCGGCAGGGAAATTCCAAGTTCGGCAAGTTTCGCTTCGTGGTTCATGCCGCCCAGATTCCTCAGGTTGCCCGCGTTGTAAAGTCGGCCGCTGCCGAAGTTGCCCGCTCGTCGCGAAACGGATCCGCCGGTCCACAGCGGAGCCGCGCGGTAGATAGAAGGTTTGATTTGGACGAACCTACCTGTTAATCGGGCGCAGAATGACAGTCCGCGAGTGGCAGCAACTCACCCCTGAAGCGGCTGCACGCGAGGTCCACTCGCGCGTGCGGACGCGTCTGCTCCCAGCCCAGCAGCGGGCGGCAATTTCGTGGTTGGCGAACGAGAGGTCGCTCGAACTCGCCTTCGCGGCCGCCCCACGCGGGCCAAACTATCCGCTCGGGGCGGTGCCCATGTTTGCCAAGGACATGTTCGACATCACCGGCGTCGCCACGTTTGCCGGATCGACCTTCCTGTCGGAGGTACGCCCCACTCCGCTGCAGGACAGCCGGCTGATCCAGGCGACGCGCAGCGTGGGGATGGTCTGCGCCGGAAAGACCCACCTGCACGAATTCGCCTACGGCATCACCGGCGAGAATCCGCATTACGGTGATTGTGAGCATCCGCGCTTCCCCGGGCACACCACCGGAGGCTCGAGCAGCGGCTCGGCCGCCGCGGTCGCAGCCGGCGTCGTCCCAGTCTCCTTCGGCACCGACACCGGTGGATCCATCCGGGTGCCGGCCGCGTTCTGCGGGCTGTATGGCTTTCGACTCACCCCGCGAGACAGCTGGATTCGCGATGCCTTCCCGCTCGCTCCGAGTTTCGACACCGCGGGCTGGTTCACAGGCTCACCCGGGGACATGCGTGCCACGATCCAGGGGCTGGTCGGGCTGCGTCACAGCGGCCGTCCGCTTCAGGGATGCTTTCTTGAAATGCCGGGGCTCGATCCGGAGGTCGCAGCTGCGTTTCAAATCGCAGCGGCCCGGTTTGCCGACCCCGTCGACGAGGCCACGGGAGACGATCTGCTCGAGGGATTCCTGCCTGCGCTCGATGCGTACAACACGACGGTGGCGGTCGAGGCCTGGGAAGTGCATCGCGCCTGGGCCGAACGCTTCGCGCCACGGTATGATCCGCTGGTGTGGGAGCGCCTGAACCGTTTCAGGGAAATCACCCCCGCGGACCGGCGTTCGGCCGAGATCGCCCGTGCACATATCCGCCTGCTCTGGGCGCAGTTCTTCCTGACCTACGATTTTCTCGTGATGCCAGCGACGCCCTGCGCCGCTCTCACCAAGGAGCAATGCACCCCCGAGAATCGCGCCCGGCTTCTCGCGCTGACGACGCCGGCCAGCATCGGCGGCCTGCCCGTGTTGACGCTACCCATCGTCCTCGACTCCGGGCTGAGCACCGGACTCCAGATCATCGTCAACCACCCGCAAAGCCCCGCAATCACTTCATCCCTGGCGTTGGCGGAGGAAGATGCGCTCGACGTTGCCGCCTAGGATGTCCGCCGTCGCGCCGGCCGTCCTCGCCTCCTCGACGAAACGGGACATTTCCGCCTCGATGCTGACCTTCGGATACAGGTTCAACGGGTAATCCGAACCAAAGAGCACGCGGTTCCGTGGAACGACGGCCAGAAATCGACGCCACACCTCCACGTCGTACATCAGCGGCGAGGCAGCGGTGTCGTAGTACAGATTGGACATCGCGAGCACCCCCGGATCCCGCAGCGGAAGCAGCCCCCCCCAATGTGCGAGGACAAACGTGGTCGCCGGCAGTTTTCTCGCGAGCGCCGCGAACTCAGCGAGGGGCGTCTCGATTTTTCCCGGGAATGGACGCGCGTCGGGATCGGTGACGTGCAGATTGACCGGCCAGTGAAAATCGCCGGCGAGTTCGAGCGCCTGCAGGAACACAGGGTCATCCATCCGATACGCCTGTGAATGCGGCGAGAGCTCGCCCAATCCGACGAGACCGGCGTCACGCGCGCGGAACAGTTCCTCGCGAAGGGCGGCGAACCCGGCGGCCGGGTGCAGCGTGGCGCAGGCCGAAAGCCGGTCGGGGTGCTGCCGCACGCACTCGGCATGGAAGCGATTCTGCCACCGGCAGGTGTCCGGCTTTTCCCAATACCAGCCCAGGAGCAGCGCCCTCGCAATTCCGGCCTGATCCATGGCCCGCAACAGCTCCGCGACAGTCGGCAGCGACTGGACAGGACGTCCGTCCCGGCGCCGACGCGTGCAGAGGACGGACCAGTGGCGCTCACCCTGCGCGGCGGCCCAGGCGGCCGGATCGCCATCCACCTCCGGCGGATACAGGTGCACGTGGGCGTCGATGATCGGCATCGGTCCGAAACGTCAGCGCCGCGCGCCCGGCCTGGCAACCCCGTTTGCGCGCTTCGCGCGAATGCAGAAGCGAGATCCAATCGCGTTGGGAGAACGCGCTCCACCTTCGATCGAGCGCGTCGCGCGCTCCCCTTCCGCGACTCAGAGTTCGCGCAATTTCAGCCCCATCTGGAGGAACTTGTCGCGCATGACGTTCGGGTCCTGCGCCTTTTCCAGGGCCTCGTCGGGCGTCACGATCTCGCGGTTCACCAGGCTCATCAGATGGGTGTCCATCGTGATCATGCCAAGGTGCGCTCCGGTCTGGATGTCTGAGGAGATTCGGAACGTCTTGTTCTCACGGATCAGCGAGCCGATCGAGGTCGTATTGACCATGATCTCGTAGCCGGCGATGCGGCCGCCGCCGATTTTCTTGCAGAGCACCTGCGAGATGACAGCGACGAGCGAAGACGCGAGCTGCGTCCGGATCATGTCCTTCATGTTTGCCGGAAAGGCGTCGACGATGCGGTCGACGGTCTTCGCGGCGCCGTTGGTGTGAAGGGTGCCGAACACGAGGTGACCCGTCTCGGCTGCGCTGATGGCCGCCTCGATCGTCTCGAGGTCGCGCATTTCGCCGACGAGAATGACGTCGGGATCCTGGCGCAGCGCGCGGCGGATCGCCTCTGAAAAGCTCGGCACGTCCACGTGAACCTCACGCTGCGTCACCACACACCGCTTGTGGTTATGATAGTACTCGATCGGATCCTCGATCGTGATGATGTGCCCGTCGCGGTTCTCGTTGATGTAATTCACCATCGAGGCGAGCGTCGTCGACTTGCCCGAGCCTGTGGGTCCCGTCACCAGAACGAGCCCACGCGGACGGTAAAGCAGTTCGCGGATCTTGTCCGGCAGCCCGATATCGCGCAGGCCGAACATCTTGAAGGGAATCTGCCGGAGGACCAACCCGTAGTTGCCCTTCGATTTCAGGACGGAGACGCGGAAGCGGGCCTTTTCTCCGAACGCGAAACCAAAGTCGGCACCGCCGTTCAGTTTCACCTGCGACACGTGTGCGTCGGGCGTGATCGAGAGCATCAGCTTCTCGGTATCGGCCGGAGTCAGCGCGGGCCCGTCGATCGGGAGCATGCTGCCGCTGATCCGCAACGTTGGCGGCTGCGCCACCTGCAGGTGAAGGTCGGAGCCTCCTTGCTCAACCATGAGGTCGAGCAGGTCATTCATTTCATAACTCATGGCTGGAAGGGGAAGGGCTGGGGAGTGTGCTGGCAGGTTCTCACGCGCTCGTCCGCCTCGTAGTTGTGGCCGGGCGGAAAATCACGGAAAACTTACCGGAACGCTGGCGCTGGAGGGAGGTTCGGTGCGGCTCGGATCCAAGCGCCCCGTGGACCGGCGGTCAACGGGCTTGATGGCCTGCCAGCCTGGAGGCCGCGGACCTGCCGGAATGTCATCGAATAGATGACACTCTGGCTTGGCTTCTTCCCGGCAGGACCCGAGCGCGTTGCGGACAACGCACTCAGCCGGCTCGCATCCTGCACTCTGCCTTCCGCATTCGCCGTTCTGCGCTGGCGCGAAGCGCTCAACGTCATTTCGGCGCGAGGCTCAGCAGGAATTCCGCATTGGATTTCGTCTTCCGGAGCCGCGTGATGAGCATCTCCATGGACTCGATCGGGCCGAGACCCTGCATCGCGCGACGCAGCGCGTAAATGCGCTGAAGCTCCTCGGGGTGGTAGATGAGCTCCTCCTTGCGTGTGCCGGACCTGTCGATGTTGATCGCCGGGAATATCCGGCGCTCGACGAGTCCGCGGTCGAGGTGGAGCTCGCTGTTGCCCGTGCCCTTGAACTCCTCGAAAATGATCTCGTCCATGCGGCTGCCGGTGTCGATCAGCGCGCTCGCGATGATCGTGAGGCTGCCGCCGTCCTCGATGTTGCGTGCGGAACCGAAGAAACGCTTCGGCTTTTGCAGCGCGTTCGACTCGAGGCCGCCGGACATCGTCTTGCCCTGGTTGCCGGCGAGCGCGTTGTAGGCGCGGGCCAGGCGGGTGATGGAGTCGAGGAGGATGACCACATGTTCGCCCTGCTCGATACGGCGGCGCGCAATCTCGATGACCATCTCGGCGCAATGGACGTGGTTCTCCGGCGTCTCGTCGAACGTCGACGAGACGACCTCGCCTTTCGTGTGGCGCCTGAAGTCGGTGACCTCCTCCGGGCGTTCGTCGATGAGGAGGAGAATCAGCTTCACCTCGGGACTGTTCGCCGAGATCGAATTGGCGATGTTCTGCAGGAGGATGGTCTTGCCGGTGCGTGGCGGCGCAACGATCAGCCCGCGTTGGCCGAACCCGATCGGCGTGAGGATGTCGACCGCACGCATCGAAACGTCCTTCGGATGAACCTCGGGCTCCTCCAGGAGGATGCGCTTCAACGGATAGTACGGAACGAGTTCCTCGAAGGGCGTGACCTTCGAGATGTCGTCAGGTTTGCCGCCCATGACGGAGTCGATGCGCACGACGGACGGACAGCGCTCGCCTTCACCGGGGGTCTGCAGCGTCACTTCCAGCCGATGCCCGCGCTTGAGGCCGTAGCGCGTCACGAGACTCTCCGGCAGGTACGGGTCCTCCAGGAAGAGCCGGTAGTTCACGTGGTCGTGAACGATGAAATAGCCGCGGTCATTCTGGTCGATGAAGCCGAGGTCCCTCAGCGGGCGCTTGGTCTGGGCAACGAACTTGAAGAGTTCGGTGAGCAGCTGTCGCCGATTCGGCACGCCTTCGAACTGCACGCCCGTCTCCCGGGCGAACGTTGTCAGCTCTGCCAGCGGCTTCGCATAAATCTGATTGAGCCAGAGCGGCTCGCCGGCGCCAGACGACAGCTCGTTGGCAAGGGTGTCGAGTGCGGCGAGATCGCCGAAACGAGAGGGATTTGGAAGATCGCCAAACACCGGGGCGTTGCTTGGCGGAGGCATCTGCGGCGGGAATTGCTCACGCCCACCGCCACCGCCACCGCCGCCGCCGCCCGGCTGCCACTGGCCGCCATGGCGTCCACGCTTGCGTTTGCCATGCTTCCAGAAATTGCGGTCGCCACGATCGCCGCCGCCACCAAAGCCGCCGCCCTGCTGCTGGGGCTGCTGCTGCTGGCCTCCATGCCTGCCGTGCTGGCGATGCCCGCGATCCTGCTGGCCTTGCTGGCCCTGTTGTCCTTGCGGGGCTTGCTGCTGCTGAGCGGGCTCAGCCGAATCCGGCATGTTGCCGTCCGAGGAAGCCTGCTGCGAACCGGCTGGCTCCGATGGGCGGTTCTCAGACGGGGCGCCGCCGCCATCGAAACCGCGCGGCTGAGGAGCAGGAGCATTCTCCGGCTGCTCGGGGCGCCGAGGTTCGAACGTTTCGCTGCGAGGCTCCGGACGGCTCTCCTCGCGCGGAGGTTGTGGCGCACGCTCCTCACGTGCCGGCTCGCGCTCGACCTGGGGCACCGACGGCTCGCGGCGCACCGGTTCGGGCGCAGGAGTGCGGGCTTCCACGATCGGCAGTTCCGACTGTCCTGCCGAGGACTTCGAGGCGCGACGGACCTTCTCGGTCTTCTCACCCTTCGGCTTGCGGGGGCGTGCTGCCGCCGCGCGCGGGCGGCGGGTCTTCTTCGGCTCGGCGGAATCGGAATGGGCGGACGGACTGTCTTCGTCGGATTTGGGAGGTATGGCCATGTCGGTCAAAAGTATGGGGGAAATTCGTGCACGCGCCCCTTCCGGGCGGCAGTGGGCAAGCCGAAGATTCAGGCAGCTGCGAGAGCGTCGGCCAAGCGATCGATCTCGGCTTGGAGGAACTCGGTCGAGCCTTCGTTCCACAAGACAATATCAGACAGCTCGATTTTTTTCGCCAGCGGCAGTTGCTTGGAAATTCGCTGCCCGGCGAGGTCGCGAGGTACACCGCGCTGCTCCAGTCGGGCAAGTTGCTGGGCTGGAGAACAGGCGACACACACCGTGAAATCAAACCAATTCTCCAGGCGCTTTTCGAACAGCAGCGGCACCTCGACTATCCACCGGGCGTGGGGCTCCGCCGAGAACGCGGCGCGCCAAAGCGCAAATACGGCCGGATGCGTGAGTTCCTCCAGCCACCGCAACTCGGCTTCCTTTGAAAAAACCTCCTTCGCCAGCGCCAGGCGGTCGATGCCCCCGCCGCTGGCCACGACCGCGCTCCCGTACCGGCCGTGCAACGCCGCGACGATCGCGGGATCGCGAAGGACCTTCTCGCGAACGAGCTCGTCGGAATCGAGCCGACGGAAACCGCGCTGCTCGAGGAGCCGAGCAACCGTCGATTTTCCACATCCCATGCCACCCGTGATCCCCGCAGTCATCGGTCTGTAAGGCGGCGGAGCTTTGGGCTTGCGGCTCCATTCCGCAAATTCTTAATCAACATCGCTCCGCCACACCCCTCCCGGTCAAACCCTATCCAGTGGCCATGTTCCCCCCGGTCGATACGAAGAGCGCCTCAGCCGTTGCTTCATTCGTAGAAGCGACGTTTTCGAGGATGTACCCGCGGACGACACACCTGCTGCTGAGGCCGGTATTCCGGGATATCGAGCGGCTTTTCGCCGGCCAACACCCCGATTTCAGTGCGATCGACCTGCGCTACCATGACTTGGAGCACACGTTGCAGGCGACGCTGTGCGTGGCGCAACTCCTGGAAGGCCGGCACGACGCCGGAGCCCAGCCACGGCTTGGGCCGCGTCAATTTGAACTAGCCGTCGCCGCGGCCCTTCTGCACGACTCCGGCTATCTGAAGCATCGCTCCGACACTTCGGGAACGGGCGCGAAATACACCTACTGCCATGTCCTGCGGAGTTGCGCGTTCGCGGCGTCGTACCTGCCGACACTCGGAGTCAACGACCTTGAAGTGGAATGCGCCCTGAGCGCGATCAACTGCACCGGTCCCACCCGCCAGGTCAGTCGGCTGCAGTTTCGCGAGCCGGTTGACCGCGTGATCGGATGCGCGTTGGTCACGGGTGACTATCTCGGGCAGATGTCAGCACCGGACTACCCTTCCGAGCTCGAGATTCTGTTCAACGAATTCAGGGAATCGGACGATTTCGCGCACGTACCGGCCGAGCGCCGCGCCTACACGACGGCCGCCGCTCTGGTTTCCGACACCCCCCGGTTCTGGCGGGAATTCGTGCAACGGAAACTGGAGGACGAGTTTTCAGCGGTCTATCGGTACCTTGCCCGCCCGTTCCCACACGGTTCGAACCCCTACATCGAGGCGGTTGAAAAGAACATCGCGAAGATCGAACGGCATTCGACCCTGCACGAGGCGGTGCTGACGCGTTGATGCCGCCTGCGGGATCCCGGTAAGAGCCTTTTGCCCGCGGTCCAAGGCAGGCCGACGCCAGCAGCGCCGCGCAAGGGATCCTCCCCCACCGATCGGTTGCAGACAACCTGCAGATCGGACCGCTATGGCGCCAGCGGTGCCCGCGTCTCCGTTTCCGCGTCCGCTTCCCGAGCGCCACTCTCCACGCTGGAGTACCGCGGTGACTGCCCCGCCGCCACGAGCAGACGGTTCACCTCCGCCTTGAGTTCGAGCACCCGTGTCTCGCGCCCCAGCGTCACAGCGTGCCAGCGCCGGAGTTCGTCAAGCTGTGCGGCCAACGCAGCCTGGCTTTCCCGCAGTGCCGCCTCTGCCGCTTTCCGATCGGTGACGTCGTGGATGATCGACACCAGCAGCGATCGCGCCCCCACGGCGATGCCGGTCGTGAAGACCTCGACATCGCGACAACTGCCGTCGGCGAGGCGATGCCGGAAGGTGAACTGGTGCCGCCGCGACGCACGCGCCCGTTCCATCTCGGCCTGGATCTCCGCCTCGGGCAGGATGTTGATGTGCGAAATGTTCATGACTCGCAGCTGCTCGCGACTCCATCCATAGAACCGTGCCGCGGCGGGATTCGCGTCCACGATCACTCCGCCTGCCGGGTCGATCAGCAACATCGGCGCGTTGTTGTTCTCAAACAGTGTCCGGTACCGTTCCTCGCTTTCACGAAGCGCCTCCTCCGCCGTCATGCGATCAGTGATGTCACGCGCGAACACCAGGCCACCCTGCTCCCCTTCGAAAGTGAAGGGCACCGCTGAAACCTCAACGTGCACCGGCGTGCCGTCGAGCCGCACACAGGTCTCCTGCGTAAGCACGACCGACTGCCGGTCCTCGTTCAATCGTCTGATGCGCGCGGCCACGGCGGCACGCTGGTCGGCGGCGAATCGGTCGAGCATCGGCTTTCCCAACAAGGCCTCCTTGTTTGGCGCCCCGAACAACGTCAGCGAGGTGGGGTTCACGTACGCGAACAGGCCTCGAATCTGAACGAAGATTGCGTCCGGGGCCGTCTCGACGGCGCTTCTGAATCGAGCCTCGCTGTCGCGGAGGGCCGACTCCGAGCGTTTTCGTTCCGTGATGTCCCGAAGCACACCGAGAATGTACGTCCGTCCTCCCAGGGTGACGATCCGGCTGCTCACTTCCACCGGGAAGCAGGAACCATCCTTACGCCGGTGCACCGTCTCGATGACGATGCTGCCGCTCGACCGAAGGAGGCCGACGTCCCTGCCAAGTCCCGACGCAGGTTCCGCCGCACGCAGCGCGGGAAGCCGGAGCCTCCTGAACTCCTCCGCCGTGTAGCCATACGCCTCGAGGGCACGGTCGTTCGCATCGATGACGCGAAGCGGTTCGCCGGCATCAGCGAGTATGACGATATCGTTGGCATGCCGCGTGAGCAGGGCAAGGCGCTCGGCAAGGAGTCTCGACTCCTGCTCCGCGGCGAGCGTGCGACGCAGGATCTGCTCGTTGCGAACGCGCCACAGGTACGCGGCTGCGCCACCCACCCCCAGGACGAGCACGGCCACCATTCCGCCGATCGTCCACGCCTGACGTCGGATCGGAGCATACGCCTCGGCCCTGTCGATCTTCGCAATCAGGAGCCACGGTGTCCCTGGTACAGAGCGCACCGCCGCGAGCACGGCCACGCCCCTGTAATCGATGCCCTCGCGAACGCGCGCCTGGCCGGCCCCCACCGCGTCGAGGTCAAGTTCGCTCACCGGCCGCCGCAGGGTCAGCGCACTGCGCGGCGCGTGGGGCAGCTCGTTCAGATAGAGCACTTCGTCGCCTTCCCGACGAACAAGCATCGTCTCTGCGGAAGGGCTCGGCGCGGGCCAGTTCTGTATGAGCGGGAAGAGATACGTCTCCGGAAGAATCCGAAAGACGATCACTGCGATCGGCTCCCGTGGCTGGGCATCAGGTACTCCGCCGGGCGCAAACACCGGGGCCAGCAGGTCGAGATGGGGCTGCCGTGAGGCATCGGCCCGATGAAGATCCGTCACAATCAGATCGCCCGTCGCAAACACCTGCATGAGCCTTTCCCTGAGCGGCTGGTTCGGGATCGCCGCGGTCTCCGGAATCGCGAGACGAATATTGAGACCGCGATCCACCAGGAGAACTGACTCGTATCGATCGCCACCCTTGATCGTCTGCAGCCAATCACGAACCGCCGCACGCTCGGGCACGGAGTCGGCGTTCTCCAGATATCGCGCGACGTCCCTGGCGATGCCGGACGTCCGCATCAGGAAACGGCCGTCACTGAGCCTCTCCTTCCGCCAGTCCGCGAGCTGACTGACTTTCAGATCCGCAATGGCATCGAGTTCACGCCAGATCGAAACCCGCAGTCCGTTGCGTTCCCCGCGATAGTACAACGCGCCGCCCGCAACCACCATCGCGGCAAGCGCTCCGGCAATGAAGCCGAGACGCAGGGCGAAGGAACGACGCTTCGCGGCGGAGCTTGTGGGGAATTGCGTCATGGTCCGGCGTGACGGCACCCCAGCCAATCGCCGCCATCCGCAAAGTCAGCCTTAAGTTTCTGGCCTGTCCCCCGAAATTTCCCCTCGCGGGATCGGGGTGAGGGACAGCTCGAGGTGATATCGGCGACCTCGTGAGGCCGGAAATGAGGCACGAGGGCCGCTACCCCGCCGGCGCTGACCAAATGCCGACCGCCTTACTCGGTTTGGCTTCGCCTATTTATCTTTACCTTTTCACTTTGACTCAGCCCGCTTCGCCCTGCACAACCGACGGCGATGCTCGCCACGATTTCTTCCGCCGCCCTTCAGGGAATCGACGCCGAGCCGATCCACGTCGAGGTCAACACGGGCGAAGCCGGAGAACCCAAGCTCATCATGGTGGGGCTGCCGGATGCGGCCGTGAAGGAGTCGGATGACCGCGTGTTCTCGGCGCTGACGAACAGCGGGTTCTCGCAGCCCCGGACAAGGACGACGATCAATCTCGCACCCGGCCACGTCCGGAAGGAAGGCCCGTTTTACGACCTGCCGATCGCACTCGGCATCCTGTGCGCCACAGGCCAGCTGCATTGCGACACCGTGGGCGAGTTCCTCATCGCCGGGGAGCTTAGCCTGTCCGGCGCCACGCGCCCGGTACGCGGCGCGCTTGCCATCGCGCGGCTGGCGAAGTCGCTCGGCAAACGCGGCGTGCTCCTGCCGGCGATCTCGGCGGACGAGGCCGCGCTGGTGGACGGCGTGGAGGTGTACCGCATGGAATCGCTCGACGCCGCGGTGCGCTTCCTCGCCGATGGAGCTCAGTTCGAACCACTGGACGCCGCCGCGCTGCGCGAGCGCGCGCTGCACAACCACGGAACGGTGCACGGCATCGATTTTTCGGAGATCAAGGGCCAGCACACGCTCCGGCGCGCGGTCGAGGTGGCTGTGGCAGGGTCGCACAACATCCTGATGATCGGGCCGCCGGGCAGCGGGAAGTCGATGATCGCGAAGCGCATTCCGACCATCATGCCCTCGCCCACGCTGGACGAGCATCTCGAGATCCTGAGCATTCACTCGGCGGCAGGCCGCACGATCAACGGAGAAGGCCCCTGGGGAGCAAGGCCGTTTCGGTCGCCGCATCACACAGTCTCCGACGTCGCGCTGCTCGGGGGCGGAACGATTCCCGGTCCCGGCGAAATCTCCCTCGCGCACAACGGCGTCCTGTTCCTGGACGAGTTGCCGGAGTTCAAACGCTCGGCGCTCGAGGTTCTCCGCCAGCCTCTGGAGGACGGGGATGTGACGATCAGCCGGAGCGCGGCAAAGGTGACGCTTCCCTGCGCGTTCATGATGGTCGCCGCGATGAACCCGTGCCCGTGCGGCTATCTCGGCGACAAGAAGCACGAGTGCCGCTGCTCCCCGTCGCAGATTCAGAAATACCGCGCCCGGGTGAGCGGTCCCCTGCTCGACCGGATCGATCTTCACATCGAGGCACCGGCGCTTTCGCTCAGCGAACTGCGCTCCGATGCCGCCGGCGAATCGTCGGCGGCGATGCGACAACGCGTTCAGGCGGCGCGGGCCCGCCAGCACGAGCGGTTCACAGGAACGAAAGTGCCCTCGAACGCGCGAATGACGCACGCGCAGATCCGGAAGCATTGCGCGATCGACGCCTCGCTCGGCGACCTCCTGCAGCATGCGATGGAGGAGTTGCACCTCTCCGCCCGCGCGTACGACCGCATCCTCAAGGTCTCACGCACGATCGCCGACCTCGCCGGCACCGAGCGCATCGAATCCAACCACCTGCTCGAGGCGATCCAGTACCGAAGCCTGGACCGGGCGGTGTTCTATTGACGACTTCCCATGATGAAAACACTCCGGCTCTGTCTGATAACGTTTGCGCTAAGCCTCCTCGGCTGCGGGCGTCAGGTTGACTCGATACCCGCCTCCCGCCTCATCGAGGAATCCGCGGAAGTGTATCGGCTGGAAATCGGCCAGCTGTCGAAATCCGGCTTCGTACCGAGGTCGGTCTATCGCGATCGCTACGATCGCGGATTGTGCACCCGCGCCGATGTCCAGAAAACCCAAGGCAAGCCAATGGTTCCTCTGGCCGATTGGCCAATACTCGAGAAGTTGTCGGGCTTCAAACGGTCCAAAGAGAGCATCACCATTCGCGACATTCCGAACGTCTTCGTCGAGCCGTGAGAGGTGCCGGCGGGTGGAGTGCGTATTCCCAACGAGCTCGTCTCACTCCCGCGTGCCAGGGGCGTCCCCCTGGTCCGTGGGTCCGAACTTGGATCGGGTTGCAGGGGTTGCCCGTACCCGCACAGTCACGTACCTAAACAAGTTCGTGCAATCGAGGCCGCGTGCCTGTGTCATTCATGGCTGCCCTTCCAGCGCATGACCCCATCACGCTCCCGCACTGCGTTTATCGATCTCCTTCGGATCCTCCTTACGGTTCTCGTCATCCTCCACCATGTCGCGATCGAGTACGGCGGCGCCGGCGGCTGGTACTGGCGCGAACAGCCCAACGGATCGAATCTGCCGCTGATTCTATTCAACGCGACGAACCAGAGCTTCTTCATGGGTTTCTTCTTCATGCTGGCGGGGTATTTCACGCCATCGTCGTATGAAAAGAAGGGCCCCCGACGTTTTCTGGTCGAACGTTTTCTCCGGCTCGGGGTTCCGCTGGTCATCTACTTCTTTCTCGTCTCGCCACTCACGATCGCACTCTCAGGAACCGCCAGTGGACGCCCACTCTGGAGCAGTTGGGGGCAGCTGATTCTGCAGCGACAATTCGAACCTGGCCCGCTATGGTTCGCCGAGGCGCTTCTCATCTTTGCGCTTCTCTACTGCGGGTGGCGCACCGTGTGGCGTCGCGGTGGGACCGAGGTTCCGCACTGGCCCGGCCCCGTCGCGCTCGTGACCGCCGCGCTCGCGATTGGCGTGGTTTCGTTCCTAGTCCGGCTTGTCATCCCGACTGGCCAGAACCTGCTGTGGCTGCAACTCGGCTACTTCCCCGGCTATGTCGTGCTTTTCTGCTTCGGCTGCTGGGCGAGTCGCGGACAGTTGCTGGAACGTGTGACGTGGCGCATGGCCCGACCGTGGCTGGTGCTGTCGCTCCTCGCGATCACGACACTGCCCGTGGTGCTCGCGACGAACTTCGGCAGCGGAAAGTTTGAAGGCGGCTGGTCGAGTCGCGCGGCGATCTATGCCGCGTGGGACCCGCTCGTCGCGTGGGGAGTGATTCTGACACTGCTTGCCTCGTTCAAAAAGCTCTGGCCGACCGCCGGCCCGGTATCCGAGTGGTTCGGACAGCATGCCTACGCAGCGTTTTGCATTCATCCGCCCGTCGTGGTCGGCCTGAGTCTTGCATTCCACGCGGTATCCATGCCTCCGATCTTGAAGTTTGTCCTCGTCGGCACGAGCGCAGCCGCGGGAAGTTTCCTGGTCGCTGGCTTCCTCCGCGCGATTCCCGGCGCGAAGCGGGTGTTGTAGCGGGCATTCACGATTCGCGGGGGCATCCGAAGGGATTGGCCCCTTTGGGTTGGCTCCTCAAACACGGCTGGCCAGCGGTCCAGCCCTACCGATTCCATCAAAGGTGCTCGAAGCACCGAGAGGGTTCGGAATCCACGCGGCGAGGCGATCGCGCACAGAACAGGTCCGCTTTTTGGGGAGGTATTCCAGCTGCCAGTTGAGGCCATGCGGTTTGGCCGTGTTCTCCCGGAAATGCATACGGCTGTGCCGGGCGGCAGGAAGGTGGCCGTTGCCATCCGGGGATCGGAAATTTCAGATCGCGCCATGATCATCACGTTGGACAAAGCCGCCCTGCCGCTCGTGCTCGATTACCGGTTCAACATGATGGCCGAGGCGGGCATGTCAGGACTCCTGGCACCCGACTGGCGGGATCTCACCGCCATCCTTTACGAACGCGGTCAGGACGACGGCACGTGCGTGCATTTCGGCTGGTGCGAGGACGCCCGGATCGTGGCCGTCGCCGGCGCGCTCGTCCGCACGGACTTCCCAGCAAACACGTTCAAGGATCGTCGCTTCGGCTGGATCATGGACGTGTATGTCTTGCCCGACTTCCGGCGGCGCGGGATTGCCCGGCACCTCACCGCCCAGACTCTTGACTGGCTCCGCGAGAAAGGGGTGACCTACGTGAAGCTGTACGCGTCCGCCCAGGCGAAGAACGCAAAGCTGTACGAGCGCTTCGGCTTCACCCCAACGAGCGAAATGGCGATGCAGCTCGGGTGAGGAACGCGGGAGGTCTTCACGCGTGGTGTAGGGCGCGAGCTTGCTCGCGCCTGTGTGCGTATCCGCGCGGCCAAGCGGCGTCAGCAAGCTGACGGCCTACGCCCGTCCGTGAATGAGCGGCACCGGCCAGCCGGCAGCTCACGACTCGGCAATGACCACGGCCGGCCCAGCGGTCCGGCCCTACCCTGCACGCAGTACCGGCAAGGCGGGCGGCGTGCCACGGTTTGACGACGGACGGCGCGGTTTGGCAGCATCGGGGGATGATGCACGCCTTTGCCATTTCGGGAAGTCCTCGACGTAACGGGAACACGGAGACGCTTCTGCGTCGCTGTCTCGATCAGCTCGCCACGCACGGGATCCAGGGTGAACTCGTGAGTCTCTCCGGGCTCGACATCCGCGGGTGCCACGCGTGCGGAGGCTGCTGCGAAACCAAGGACAGCACGTGCATCGGCACCACGGACGATGATTTCGCCCCGATCTTCGAGAAGATGGTGGTGCCGACATCATCGTCGTCGGTTCGCCCACCTACTTTGGATCGGCTGCACCGGAGCTGATGGCGCTGCTCGATCGCGCAGGGTACGTTTCGCGGGCCAATGGCAACCTCCTGTCGCGAAAGTTGGGCGGACCGGTGGCTGTCGCACGACGCGCAGGCCACAACTTCACCTACGCGCAGCTGATGTTCTGGTACATGATCAACGACATGATCGTGCCCGGATCGACCTATTGGCCCGTCGCACTCGCCCGGGATCCCGGCAGCGTCACCGCCGACACCGAGGCGCTGCAGACGATCGATCGGTTTGCGGACAACCTCGCGTGGCTCGCGGGCAAGATCGAAGCGAGTTGAGTGACCTCGGCGCGGACCCGCAGGCCTGAAAACCGAGTCTCGAAATGATCGGCGCGCTGGACTGAGCGGGAGTGAGTTCACCGTTGGAAGTCCAGGACGCCCCGCAGGGAATTGTCACCCAATGGGTGACAGTTTGAGTACCCTCCCCTCTGGAACGCGGCGCATCTGTCACCCAATGGGTGACAATTCACACGCCGCTCAGACATGGAAACTGTCACCCATTAGGTGACAAAAGTCGGGCCCGCTTCGGCCCGAGGCAGGGCCGACGTTGCACCGTCTGTTCGGCTCGCGAGCACTCGTCGCGACCCGCGGCCGGTCAGTCTCCAGTCGACCCGCTCGATTTCCGACTCTTCGCCTAGATCGCTGTCTCGGACCAGCGCGACGCGTTTCACCGTGACGCTTCGATCCGTGCGCCGCCGCCGACCATTTCGAGCGCGCATTGCGCGGCATATGCGAGGTGCTCGTCGCCGAGGCCCAGGGACTGCGCGGCCTCGGCCGTCCAACACTCACTCTCGCCCGGGAGTCCAAAGCCATGCGTCTCGGCAAGTGACGCCGCCACGTTCAACAAACAGGCCGACGCCGGAGCCAAGGGCCCGATATGCAGATGCGAGCGCACCGCGTGCACCGCCACTCGCGGAAAGCCCCACGCTTCAAATGCCCAACCGGTGACTTCCGCGCTCGTCAAAGCCCAGTTCGCCTCTTCCCATGCGAGCAACGGAAGGCCCTGCTCCGGGAGCGGATTCGAGGCGCCGCCAATGCCATCCAGAACCGCCTTCCCCAGCGAACGAACCAGCCCAATCGT
>JAJYAR010000164.1 GCA_021779435.1 bacterium | reverse complement strand
TTCGCTTTGGGAGTCTCCGCCGATTTCGATTTCGCGGAGCTTTCAGCGGCGGCAAACGGGACCGCCATGAGACAGATGAGGGCGCAGAGCAGACGGAGGAGGTTTTTGGGCATGTTATTTTGGGTTTGTTGCCCATGGACCCGCAAAGTCGCCCGCTGTGCGCGGCTCCGGCCGCATTGCCTCAACACCGAGCTGTTACCTCGCGTCTCGGTCCGCTCGGTACCGCGATTTGGATTCAGCACCACGTCTCGAGAAACCAACCTGAGGAACGGCTGTATGGAGTGCCGTCGGCATCGGAAGCGTGTTCGACATGCAAGGCCCTGTCTTGCAGCAACCGGCGAACATTGCGGTTTCTGTGTTGAGGCCGGGGGACGGAGCGTGTGCGAATAGAGTCACCCCATGGCTTCCAGCATCGGTTTCGACAACGAGCGTTACCTCGAGCAGCAGAGCGCTGCCATCATCGAGCGCGTCAAAGGCTTCAACAGCAAGCTGTACCTCGAGTTCGGCGGCAAGCTGCTCTTCGACTACCACGCGTCCCGCGTCCTTCCGGGTTTCAGCCCGAATGTGAAGATGCAGCTCCTGCAGAAGCTGCGCGACCAGTCCGAGGTCATCATCTGCATCTATGCGGGAGACATCGAAAAGAAGAAGATGCGCGCTGATTTCGGGATCCCGTACGACATCGATACGTTGAAGACGATCGATGACCTGCGGGAGTGGGGCGTTCTGGTGCGCGCCGTCGTGATCACGCGCTTTGACGAGCAGCCTGCGGCGGTCGCGTTCAAGAACCGGCTCGAGCGCCGCGGTATCCGCGTCTATACGCATCGGCGTACCCGTGGCTATCCCGCCGACATTGACACGATCGTGAGCGAAGCCGGCTACGGCGCGAACCCCTGGGTTGAGACCGAGCGGCCCATCGTCGTGGTGACCGGTCCCGGTCCTGGCAGTGGCAAGCTGGCCACCTGCCTCAGCCAGCTCTACCACGAGCACAAGCGGGGCGTGAAGGCCCACTACGCGAAGTTCGAGACGTTCCCCATCTGGAACATCCCGCTCAACCACGAGGTGAATGTCGCGTACGAGGCGGCCACGGCGGAGCTCCGCGACGTCAACCTCATCGACCATTTCCACCTCGAGGCCTACGGTCAGCAGGCGGTGAACTACAACCGCGACCTGGAGGCGTTTCCGCTGCTGCGGCGGATCATCGAGCGGATCACCGGCGAGCCATCGTTCTACAAGTCGCCCACCGACATGGGCGTGAATCGCGCGGGTTTCGGCATCGTGAACGACGCGGCATGCCGGGAGGCCGGGCGGCAGGAGATCATCCGCCGGTATTACACGTATGGTTACGAATACGCGATGGGCCTGGTCGACAAGGAGACGGTGCACCGCGTCGAGTTGCTGTTGAACACGCACGGCCTCTCCACCCGGGATCGGAAAGTGGTTGCGCAGGCGCACGAGGCCGCTCGCGCCGGTCAGCAGGCCGGCAAGGGCCGCGACGGGGTCTGTTGTGCCGCGGCGATCGAGCTCAAGGACGGCCGGATCGTCACCGGGAAGAACTCACCGCACATGCACGCCGCCTCGAGCGTCGTGTTGAACGCGGTGAAGCTCCTGGCGGAAGTTCCCGACTCGCTGCATCTGCTCCCGCCGATCGTCACGACGTCCCTGACGCATTTCAAAAAGGACGTGCTCAAGCGAAAGGAGATGAGCCTGGACCTCGAGGAGACCCTCATCGCCCTCAGCATCAGCGCCACGATGAATCCCGCTGCGACGGCTGCGATCGACAAGCTGAACGATCTCAACGGCTGCGACATTCACCTCACGCACATCCCGGGACCCGGTGACGCAGCGGGGCTGCGCAAACTCGGCGTCCAGCTGACCTGCGATCCGGAATTCGCGACAAAGCTGCTGTACCAGAGCTGAGCGGCGCATGACAGCGGACGACGACCGCGCACGGATGGCCCAGTTGGGAGGCGGTTGTGCCGGTCCACGATCCAGCCATCGCGGATGGTTTCACTCCTGCAGGGGAGAAGGCAGGGCGCCGGTGAACGGGCGCCCTGCGAATGAGGGACACTCAACGTCTGGTTGGCGAAGCGAGTGTGCGTGACGACTCAGCCGCGATTCCCTCGTCCGGAGTCGTTGGATTCACCGGAGTTTTCCCCGCGGCTGTTCTCGGTTTCAGGAGGCTGGTTCCCGTGTTCGTCGTCATCCGGCGCCACGGTGATCGTCCCGAAGAGTCCGTGAAACGACCCACCCGTGATGAAGTCCGCCCCGAAATACAGCGTGCTGACGGGTCCGGCCGTGGCTCCGTTTCCAAAGCCGATCCCCCACAGTCCCTTCGCCAGCGTCAGCGGCTCGTCGTCCGAGCCGTGCAGCCGGCCCTGGAAGTTGCCCTTCCGCGCATCGAAGCCGGCGATGGTGCCATCACCGAACATTGCGACAAGCACGCGGCCGCTGAACTGGCCAAACCCGTCCGGCGCGAGTGCGACGCCCCAAGGTGCATTCATCCACGGCCCCGTCCGGAGCCGGCGCAACAGGACGCCGTTCGTGTCGAACACAGTCACATAACCCTGACCTTTGCCCCCGCCTGCCGGCGTGAAGATATTCTTCGGTGCGTAGGTGACGTACAGTTCCGACCCGATCACCTGGACATTGAAGACGCTGAAGCTGTCGGGAACCGTTGGGTCGACGAATGCACCCGCGGGAAGTTCGACTTCCGCGAAGCTGCCGTCGTACACGTCGATCGTTCCGGTGCGGAAATTGGCGACGAACAGCGCGTCGGCACCATTGCGCGACGCAACGGCCGCCCCCGTGTAGTCCGCCTCGCCTGCATCATCGACCATGATGATCGCGGTGGTCGGGTTCGCCTGCGGATTCCAGCCGGAGATCGTGCCCGTGCGGGTGACGAAAATGAACCTCGCTGGGCGGTTCGGGCTGACCTGAAACTGGGTGCCTGTGTAGGAGACGATGCCTGTGGGAATGGAAGGAACAGTCATTCCTGCCGGGGGCGGCACGGTGACGACGAGCGGATTCGCGAGTGGAAACGGCTGTCCGGAACCATTGTACACGAGCGATGTTCCGCCGATCGTGCTGTTCACCCACCAAGGGCCGGTCGGCGAGCGGGCAACTCCCCATGCGCCGACGAGGTGCGGATCGGTGACAGCCGCCACTCCGGGAACATCGGACACGAGATTGGTTTGAACATAATCCCGCGCCGTCAAGGCAGCGGGCCCGAAGAGAACAAGTGCCAGAACGACGAGGACCGGAGGGCGAACGGTGACGGCTGACGCAGACGAGGGGCGGCGTGGGGAAGCACTCAACGGTTGGATTTTCATGGAACGATGATCGTTTTGTGGGTTGTGGGACCGGCAGCCGCTGGCAGGCCGCCGAGGTAAAGAGACCATCGTATGCCGAGGAGGTCGCGCGCGACTCCGTAACAGAACTGTTACCATTGGCACAAATCGGTCGGGATCAGTTTGAAAGGCAGTCGCGACTTTTGAGAGCGATCGGTATGTGCATGTCACTCCGGTCGTACGCCGGTTCCGGATCGCCGCAGTCCTCACCCACGTTCGTAAAGTAAGACTGGTAGAGAGGTTGTGAGCCGGCTAGGTGATACCACGCGGCCTCACGGCGCGCTACTCCACTTCATCCCGTCTGCTTTCATGTCCACAAAACGCCTTGTGCGTCCCTGGTCTCCTGAGTGTTCGGAATCTGCCGCCGAGCGGTTCCACGTGACCGGCGCCGCTGGCGAACGGACCGGTTGTGCGGCGGCCCGCTTCTGGTGGGAGCGCGACGATTGCCATTACGACGCGGCCGGCCGGCTCGTCTTCGGCGGGCGGTGCGTCACCGACCTGCTCGCTGGCACGACCACTCCCGCCTACTTCTATTCGCTCGACCGGATCGCGGCGAACGTCGACCGGCTCCGGCGGCATCTCGCGACGATTGGTGCGCCGTGCCGGCTGTTGTACGCAATGAAGGCGAACCGCTTCCCGCCGGTGCTCGATCACCTGCGGAAACTCGGCCTTGGTCTCGACGTATGTTCGCCCGGAGAAATCCGGCACGCGCTGTCCCAGGGTTTCAAGCAGGAGGAGCTGTCCTTCACCGCAGGCTCCCTCTCGCGGGCCGACTATGCCGCGCTCTCCGGCTGGCCGCGTGTATGGGTGAACGTCGATTCGATGACGGCGATCTGCCGGCTCGCCGAGGTGTCGGTCGGTCGGGACATCGGACTGCGGATCAACCCTGCGTCGGGCGTGGCGTACGACTCGAATCCGCTGCTGCAGTACGCCGGGTCAAAGGCGACGAAGTTCGGAATCTATCGCGATCGCTTCGAGGAGGCGCTCGAACTCGCTTCCGGACGCGGCCTTCGCGTCCTGGGGCTGCATTGCCACAGCGGTTGCGGCTTCCTGAATCCGCAGTTGCCGGCTCTCGAGCGCACGTTCGAGCAGATCTGCCGGTTTCTGGAGGTCGCACCTTCGATCAAGCGGATCAACCTCGGCGGCGGTCTCGGTATCCCGCTGGTTGAAACCGACGCTCCGCTGGATCTCTCGGCGTGGGCCGCTCTGGTGCGGCAGTACTTCGGCGGGCGCGGATGCCTCCTCGAATTCGAGCCGGGCGACTATCTCGTCAAGGACGCCGGCATCCTTCTCGCCGAGGTCACACAGGTGGAGAAGAAAGGCGGGCGAACGCTGGTCGGGTTGAATGCCGGGTTCAACGTGCACGTTGAGCCCGCTTTCTACCGGCTGCCGCTCGCGCCCGTGCCGGCCCTCCGACGCAACGGTCCCGATGCGTGCGTCACGCTGATCGGCAATATCAACGAGGCTCTCGATGTCTGGGCGGAGGACATGCTTCTCGCTCCGGTCGAGGAGGGGGACACGATGTGCCTGTTGAACGCCGGCGGCTATGGAGCCTCGATGGCGAGCGCGCATTGCCTGCGGACCGAGATGTCCGAGCATGTGGTCACGCCGGCGGAGCCGGCTGCCGGCGGAGGCCCCGAGACGATGACCTCGCGGTCGATTGCCAACCGCCACGCGTGGGATCGGCTGTACGCGTCGACTCCCGAGCTGGTCTGGGGCGCCGCCCCCGTTCCGTTCCTCGGTGAGTTCGTCGCGCAACTGCGCGAAGGATTGCGATCGCCCTCCTGCGTGCTCGACGCCGGGACTGGCGAGGGCCGAAACCTGTCGGTGTTGTGCGAGTGTGGCGCGGACGAGATTCACGCGATCGATGCGTCGGCCAGCGCGCTGGCGAAGATCCCGGAAGTTCTCTCCGCGAGAGTCACCCGAAAACAGGCGCCGCTGGATGCGACGGGCTACGCGGACGAGTTCTTCGATGCGATCCTGCTGATCGACGTGCTGGAAACGCTGCCGGACGTCGCCGCCGTGCTCCGCGAACTGCGGCGGATACTCAAGCCCGGCGGCGTGCTGCTGTGCAATATCCCGGGGATGGACGACGGGGTGGCGGGCATCGACATGAACGAGATCGGCCAGAACACGTTCCTGTATCGAGACACCTATTTCTACCGGTTTATCGAGGCACGCGACGCGGAGAGCCTGCTGGTGAACGCGGGCTTTCGCGTGAAACACTCGTCCCGGCACGAGTGGCAGGAAAACGCGCATCCGGGATTTCGTTCGAACGATCACCGGCACGTCAGCCGGGTGTTTGTCGCCGAGCGGGCGGGCGCCGAGGATTGATTGAGCGTACCGCACCCGCACCCCGATGAACCAAAAAAACCGCACACAGTCCCCCACCGGGAAGACGCCGTTGTCGTCCGCCGACGAAGCCTGGTTGCGCGAAGCGGCGGGCGGCGACGAGGCGAAGCTCCGGAGCCTGCGAGAGCAGGTGATGACGGGGGTTCCGACGGCCTATGCGGCGGGCTTCCTGCGGTTTCGAGGCCGCCGCTTCGAGATCGACCGGCGGGCGTATGTCACGGATCCCGAGCTGACGCACCTGATCGACGTCGTGAATGCCGAAGGTCGCGAGTTCGAGCGCCGGTGTGGGCGTGCGCCGGTCGTTGCCGATTTCGGAACGGGCGCGGGGACCCTGGCGATCACCCTGCAGCTCGAGAACCCGACTTGGGCGATGCTGGGGATCGATGTCGATGCGGGCGCGCTGGACGTGGCGCGGGCCAATGTGCGCTCGCATGGCGTGAACGTGAGATTGGCGCAGAGCGAGTTTTTCGCGGGCTGGCCGGACGACGCTCCGGCGCCGGACTTCATCTTCGGCGATCCGCCCTGGGGCGGTGACGCCGACCTGTACGCGAACGAACGCGATGCAGCCTATTACCATCAGATGCCTGCACGGTCGGCCTTTCCTCCGGGAGACAACCCCTGTGCGATCCATGACGCGCTGATCGCGAGCGTTCGCGACAGGAGGTGGCCCTCGCGGTTGATCCTGAACTACGGCGTCCTGGCGCGCGCCGTGGTCGAACGATCGACCGCAGGCTTTCGAGACCGCCGGATGGCCCATCCCGCTCCAGGCCTCACGATTGTATCAGGGTCTGTCGCGACGTGACCCGCGCCGTCACGCCGTT
>JAJYAR010000163.1:2319-6558 GCA_021779435.1 bacterium | reverse complement strand
TCAGGCTGTACCGTCAACGCCTTGCCATTTCCCAGGAGGAACTCGCCTGGAGGGCGGAAATGCACAGGACGTACCTTGCCGACGTAGAACGCGGCGCCCGCAATCTCTCGCTGTCGAGCATCGCGCGCCTCGTGCAGGCGATCGGTATTTCGATGTCGGCATTCTTCGCAACCTTCGAAGCGGTCGATATTCCCGGCGGACACCACCGGGCGGCAGCGAAGCCGAAGGGCGCGCGGAAGACCGTCTCGAAACGCCGCCGCTGACCGGCAGGGCTGCTCCCCCCAGTAGGAGCAAATTCATTTGCGACCCGGGCCGGGTTGCGTCCGCGGTTGTTCCGCGGAGCCAAGGCATCGCAGATAAATCTGCTCCTACAGGGGCCGGCAGGGCTGCTCCTGCCTGGCTGCTCCTGCCTCCAGTAGGAGCAAATTCATTTGCGACCCGGGTCGGGTTGCCTCCGCGGTTGTTCCGTGGAGCCAAGGCATCGCAGATAAATCTGCTCCTACAGGGGCCGGCAGGGCTGCTCCTGCCTCCAGTAGGAGCAAATTCATTTGCGACCCGGGCCGGGTTGCGTCCGCGGTTGTTCCGCGAGCCAAGGCATCGCAGATAAATCTGCTCCTACAGGGGCCGGCAGGGCTACCCGTCAGCGCGGCGGGCGGTGGACGCGGGCGTGGATGAGCCGGTGGGGAGGAAGTTTGCGGCGAGGAAGCGCACCGCCGTGCGCGCATCGGCATACACCAAATCGACCTCCGACTGCAGGGAGCTGTCAGCGATCGCCTGCTTCACGGGCGTTGCCAATTCGGTGAGGGATGCGTTCCCCGGCTCGGCATTGGGTGCCGGCGTCGTGGTTCCCATTGCCGTTCGCGGGGCGCTGCCGGCGTCCGGCACCACGGGGCCCGTCTGCAACACGGCCACCGCGGCGACCGCGGCGGCGGCGATCGCTGCTCCGCTGAAGAGGAGCGTACGGCTGGACCGTCTTGGCTCGGGCGCGACCACGCGCGCCTCGCGCACCGATCTGAGGATGGACTGCTCGAGCCCGGCGGGTGCCTGTTCGAACTGGCGGACTGCGTCCTGGCGAAGTGTGCGTTCGAAAGACGCCTCGGCTGCGTAGAAGCGCTGGCAATCAGCGCACTGCGCGATGTGTGCGGCTCCGAAGCCCCGGCCATCCGGCGCCTCGCTGACGGACCGCCAGGCGCGAACCGCCCGGCACGACAGACCAACGGATTTCGGCGGGTTCATGTTCGTCCTTTCTGCAGCGCCTTGCGGGCGCGGAAAACGATGACTTTGACGTGGGTTTGGGTGAGACCGACGACCCGGGAGGTCTCCTCGGTTGAAAGCTCCTCGGCGAAGCGCAGCCACATGACCTCGAACTCCCTGGGCGAGAGGACCGTGCGCGCCTGGTTCCACAGGTTCGACGCACCATCCCGGCATTCCGCGGCACGTGCGGGCGTGGGGCCGGAAGCGGCGGCGTCGGCGGGGATTTCACTCCATTTCTTCGCGTCCCGGAAATGATTGAGGGCCGCGTGCCGGGCGATCGTCAGGAGCCAGTTGATGATCGGACGCTTCAGATCGAAACCGGCGAGGTGGTTGTAGGCGCGGATGAACGTCTGCTGTGCGAGGTCCTGCGCGTCGTGCCGGTTCCGGGTCATCTGATACAGGAAATTGTACACACGGGCGTGGTGGGTGCGCACAATTTCGTCGAATGCCTGTGCGTTGCCGGCGACGGTGGCGCTGATCAGTTCGGCCTCGCTGCACGCGGCGGCCAGCGCCGGCTCAGCCGGTGACGCTGCGCGCGAGACGGTGGGAAGTGAGGTCATTGACGGGCCTGTCGTTGTGGCGCCTCCCGAGCATGTCCCGGGACGGCGCTCCGGCAACGTCGCCACGCATTTCGTCACTTGGACGAGGCGCCTGCCTTGACCGCGGAGTCGGGCGCGCTGTTCGCAGGCGGCGTGGGGCGAACTCCAACGGCGTAGGCGGCCTTGCCGAGCGGATCGTTCTGATAACCGATCTTCAAGGTGTACGTGCCGTCGGCGCCCGGGAATTGGAACTGCTGCTGGCCGGCACCGACCTGCATCATGTACTCGGGGCGGAAGGTGAGCGGCGCTCCGCCGCCGGAGGCGGGCGTGATTTCGACGGAGGAGAAACGGACGTTCTTCCCGCCATTGCTGCGCCTGCCGAGCAGGAGCACGGAGCCGTTCTTCAGCTCGACGTTGTCGATCGTCCGGACGAGCACCTTGGAAGGATCGTCCGGATCGGCGCCCTCCTCGGCGGTGGCGGTCCATTGGGCGAGCGGCTTGCCGGAGACGAGCTGCACATCGGTGCGGCGGTTCGCTTCCACGCGGATGTTTCTCTGCTGGGTGGAGCGGATCATCTGCGCCAGGCGCTCGCTGGAGTACGAAAGGCTGAGCCTGACGGTGCGATCGTCACGCGACACCGCAGCGGAGCTGATGAAGTCGGCCACCTCCTTGTCGGTGGATTCCGTCAGCGAGAGCATGGCGGTCATTCCCTGGACAATCTTCATCACCTTGTCGGCCATGTCGTCGGACGTGGCGACCAGGAGCGCATGTGCGACCGTGTTGGTGCCCTTCTCGCCGATGGCGATGGCGCCGGCATTCGTCATCTTGAGAATGCGTGCCTGCGGCTCGTCCTTGGTGAAGTCGGCGTCTGGCGGGACGACGCTGGCGGCGAAGATCATCGCGTCCTCGGACATCGGGAAAAGCGCCTTCAGCGGGCCGGTGACGCCGGCCGAACCGGATCGGCTGCGATAAACCTCGCGGGCCCGCAGCACCTGTGCCTTCGACTTGCTGACGATGACGATGGGCTCCGGCGGAAAGGCGACGATCAGCCCGACGGACTCGGTACCCTTGCCGCCGCTCTGCTTCGGCCGGATGGTGTACGACGTGAACGGGAGATCCTTCGACTCGCTGGTCGTCTCGGGTGATGCCACCGTGGCCTGAAGCACCAGGCTCTCGGCGATCTTTCGGAGATCCTCGGTGCCCTGCAGGACGAGCGTTCCGTCGAGCTTCGCGGGGTCGTCGGTGAAATTTGTCCCGTAGGCGGTGGCGGTTCCCACGGTGGTGAACAGCTTCTCGAGGTTGATGCCGATCGGGTTCTGCCTCTGCTGCCTTTCGGCGATCGCGATCAGTTCCTTGCCGATCGCGCTCGTGCGGAGGGAATTGAGGTCGGCGTGCACGACCCAGCGCGCGTCGGAGGGAATGAGCGCGGGGTTGATTGCGGCGTCAGCGTTCCAGAACGGCAGAAGCGGCAGAAGAAACAGGGCGGGAATGGGAATTTTCATGGGGGCTGATGGTTGCTGATGATACACGCCGCCAGCGGCCGAGGTTACAGGATCACGCCTCGCCGCCGCGCGTCAGCTCACGCGCCGAAAAGATGCAGGCGGCGACCGCGAGCGTTCCGATGGCAAAGGCGAGGACGACCGCGGTGACGACGAACGTCTCAGGGCCCGACTGCAGGAGCACGGACTGGCCGGAAAGGGCCTCCAGCCGGTAGTCGAGCATGAGCCGCACCTGGTGCGAGATCGACAGCCGGTTCAGCTGCGTGGGGATCTGGCCCACGCCGACTTCGACCACGGCTCCGTAGAGCAGACCGACAATCACGTATCGCGAGGTGATCGAGCCGAGGAGGAAACCGAAGGCGCTGAACGCAATGACGAGGAGGATCTGCGCGAACGCCAGGGCAGGCACGGCGGACAGGAGACCCGTTGTGCCGTGGACCGCGCCCACGCCGACGAACACGCCCAGCGCGATGAGGTACTCGATCTGCATCACCGCGCATTGAGCGATGTACTTGAAGACCACGTACGCAGGGCGCGGCACCGGGCGTGTCAGGACATAATCGACGGTCCCGGGCGTCATGTCGTCGCGAATCGCGCCGCCGGCCGTGATGAACGCCATCACCGGGACCAGGAACGTGGAATAGAAGCCGGAGATCCAGAGCACGTACCTTCCTTCCGCGGAGTTGTGACCCACGTACGCCGACGCGATCAGGCCCAGCGCCACGAGTGCGCCGGCCAGTCCGAGCAGGTGTCCGCGCGTCAGGAATCGGGGATACGTGAGGCGCCAGACGCCGCCGAAGGCATGCAGCGGGCTGGGGGACGGGCTGGACTCCCCGGGTTCGAAGGAGGCGGGCAGGGTTGTCATTTGCGGGATGCCGGTTCGACGGCTTTCTCGAGGAACGATTCAGTCGCCTCGACTTCCTGGATCGCGACGCCGCTCTCAAGCA
>JAJYAR010000163.1:0-2309 GCA_021779435.1 bacterium | reverse complement strand
GTTCCAGCGGACGTGCAGGGTGCCCGTTTCCGGAACCAGGTCGCAGCCGCGGAGCAACCCGCGGTCGAACAGGAAGCGCGCGAGCTTCTCCGGCGAATCGCAGCGAAACGTCGTCGCCTCCGGCCAGCGCGCCCTGGAGTCGGACGACGCGGCGTCGTTCATGGACCGTGGTATCCGGCCCCAGCGCAGGAGCAGGAAGTCGGCGCAGAGGGCCTCGAGGTCGTGGAGAATGTGGCTGGAGATCAGGACGCTCGTGCCGTCGGCCGCCAGCTCGCGCAGCGTGTTGGCGATGTCCTCGCGTCCCATCGGATCCAGGCCGTTCATCGGCTCGTCCAGGATGATGAGCTGGGGGGCGTGCAGCAGGCATTGGGCGAGTTTCACCCGCTGCTTCATGCCTTTCGAATACGCCGTCACCGACTTGCGCCAGTGCTCGTTGCCCAGCTTCACGCGTTCGAGGACGGCTTCGGTGCGTGCCCGGGCTTCGGACGAGGGCAGTCCGGAGATCATGCCGAGCCCCGTCAGCCATTGGACGGGACCGAGACCTGCGGGCACCTGTTCGCCCTCCGGGCAATAGGCAATGCGGCGCTGGACCACCGCGTTGTTCCACGGCTCCTCGCCAAAGACGCGAAGCGAACCCGAACTCGGGCGGATCTGGCCGAGCAGCAACCGGAACAGCGTCGTTTTTCCGGCGCCGTTCGGACCCACGACGCCGGTGATTCCGGGGCGGACGGTGAACGAGACATTGTTCAGCCCGAGGATCATGCCATAGAACCGGCTGAGGTTTTCGGCGGAGATGATGGGTGTCGGCGAGCCGCCGACGGCGGAAGGTGTGGGGAAGCTCATTCGGGGCGCAGCTTTCGGAAGAACAGGGCGGACGTGAGGACCACGAAGGCTCCAAGCGCGGCAAGCGCTCCGGAAAAATCGCTGGCCTGCGCCTTTTCGCCGGTGCGTTTCAGGTTGCTGACAAGACGCTGGTCGATGAGGGGCAGCTGCTCGGCGGCGTCCGACAGCACGCGATCGACCCTGAGCACCTCCTGCCGCACCTGGCTCAGGTCCTGCGTGAAGCTTGCGCGATGAATCCACTTTGGCGCATTCGGCGGGGATGCGAGCGTGCCGAGCACGATCCAGAGCCCGATCCAGATTGCGACCGTGGTGCGGCTCGTCTTGCTGAGGGCGGAGACGCCCAGCGCGATCGCGGCGAGGGAAACCAGCCCGATCGCGTTGAACAGAAGGGCGCGGCCGAGCGGTTCAAGCGAGTAGCGGACGAAGTCGAGGTCGACCGCGAACAGCATGCTGACCACCCAGCCGAACAGCAGCGGGCCCGTCCAGACGAGCACGATGATCCCGACGATCATCCCGAGCTTGCCCAGCAGATAATCCGACGTGGTGAGCGGCCGGGAGAGGTAGATGGTAAGGGCGTTGCTGGCACGGTCCCGCGTGATCAAGCGCGGCACCATCGCGGTGAGCGCGAGCAGGCTCAGCCAGAGGCCCAGGAAGGAGTGCACCCACAGGATCAGGGTGAAAATGCCTCGGACGACCACGTCAGGGTAGAGTGTCACGAGCGCCGTGGTCGCCGAAGCGATCGCCTCGAAACGCGGCCCCAGGTGCTGGGCCAGCGACTGAAGCCAGCCTGTGCTCGATATGGTCTGGCTGAAGACAAATCCGGCGGCGGCGATGACCAGCCCGGCGGTCCAGGCCGCGATCACGACGAACCGGTAGAAACGCGTCCGCAGGAGCAGCAGCAGCCCGGTCCGCAGGATGGACCAGCGTCGGTAGGCCACGCTGCGTGGCTGTTCGCGCCACCTGCTCAGATCAAGTCCCGTTTGCATGGTCGTTTGAGACGGCGGCGATGAACAACTCGTGAAGCGCATCGGGGTTGGCGACGATCTGGGCCGGAGGAAGGCCGTGCGCCTGCATCAATCGAAGCAGCCAGTCGATCGACGACTCGTCCGATTGCACGCGAAGGCGTCCGTTCGAGAGCCGCGTCGGCGTGCACCCTGCGGCTTCGAGGACGCTGATGAAGCGATCGATGTCGGAGCCGGGAGCAACCTCCACGATCCGGCGATGCCGGCTCTTCAAGGCGGCGATCGTGTCGTGTTCGAGAACACGGCCATGACCGATGATGATGACGCGGTCGCAGACGCGCTCGATGTCGCGCAGCAGGTGCGAGGAGATGATGACGCTGGTGCCAAGCTCCCGGTGCAGCGAGCCGATCAGGTTGAGAATGTGTTCACGTCCGGAGGGATCGAGACCGTTGGTCGGCTCATCGAGGAAGATGATCTCCGGATCGTGGACAAGCGCCTGCGCGA
>JAJYAR010000162.1 GCA_021779435.1 bacterium | reverse complement strand
GATCTGCTCCGGCAGGCGAACATCTTATCGCTGCCGTTCGAGCCCGCATCGTTCGACCACGTTTTCGTCTGCTTCGTCCTGGAACATCTCGCGCATCCGCTCGAGGCGCTGACGAAGCTGAAGCCGTTGATCAAACCCGGTGGCACGATCACCCTGATCGAAGGAGACCACGGGTCGGCCTATTTCCACCCGGACAATGCGGACGCGCACGCAGCCATCCGCGCGCAGATCGAGCTGCAGCGTCGCGCAGGCGGCAATGCGCTGATCGGCCGGCAGCTCTTCCCCCTGCTCACCGAGGCGGGTTTCACCGACGTGAAGGTCACACCGCGGATGGTGTATGCGGACGGAAACCGGCCTGAGCTGCGCGAGGGGTTCACGAAGAAGACCTTCACGGCGATGATCGAGGGGATCGGGCCGATGGCCGTTGCGACCGGATTGATCGCTCCGGGGCGGTTCGATTCCGGCGTGCGCGCGTTGCACCGCTCCGCGGAACCGGACGGCGTGTTCTGCTATACTTTTTTCAAGGCTGTCGCCAACGCGGGTGAGCGGCAGGCTGGATAGGCCCGTCGGTGCAAACAGAGGTTCTCTGTCGGCAACAAAGCGTCCTTATATGGCCCGTGGCGGGTAGTCCTCGATTGTCACCGACATAGGAAGCGTGTTCGCTCCGGGCCGATCCCGCTTCCGGCACTCCCCAATCAATCCGCCGGCTCGGGGCGCCACCCCATGAAGAAACTACTCCCGTTCCTGCTTGGAACGCTCCTCGCGGCCGGCTTCGTCGGCTGCAGCACCACCAGCGCGCGCTGGGAAAAGGCCGATCTTCGGACGAGGAACGAGTTCCTCATTCAACAGCATCTTCTCGCCTGCGTTGAACGCAGCCAAATATTCCCCGTGTACAACCTCGGGTTCCGCGAAGTGGAGTCGTTCTACGACCGCTTTCCGGACCTTCGTGATGCGCGCAACGAGTTCCTTCGGGCAGATGGGGAACTCAAGGAGATCCTGAACCGGGACGACAACTACCGTGAGATCCGGGCGTGGTTCGAGAACCAGCCGGTCGCGACGCGTTCGCAGGATGAATACAGGCAGCGCAATCAGCGCGAGGTGTATTCGCGGCTGCAACAAACCAGTCCCGAATACCGGCTGGCTCGCGACAAATACGATCGCGCGCTGTACCGGAGCAATCGGATGACGGTGGAACGGATCATCGAAGAGGCAGCGCGCGAAAACCGGGTGCTGCCCGTCGATTGGATCGGCAAGGACGCGATCGCGCAGTACTCGGCGCGGTTCTGATTCACTCGCGGGTGGCGCGGTGCTTCAGCATGTGCGTGGGGACGAAAACGCCGCATCCCAAATTCCAACGCCGAAGAAGCCGGAGGCTCGAAAACCCGAATTTCGAGCCTCTTTTGTTTGGCCTTTTGGAGGGTTGGAGCTTCCCCGGAATCCACACTGGCGCCGGCATCACGCCGAGAACGTGCTGAAGCACCGCTCTACTCGCCGGACCGCGCTCGCCCCCGCACGTCCCATTTCCGGAATGCGCCGCTCCCGGTTTCGACGCCTGGGATCGCGGGGTCTGAGGTAGCCGGTCTCCGCCGTGGGCCGGGGAACTGAGAATCGCGCGCAGGGTGCGAACGGCCCGCCCTGAGTGCGTCGAAGGGCTGGCGCGCCGTGGAAACTCGCCGTGGTCACCGACCCCCGGATAGAACGGACGCCCAAGTTGGAACGGCGGTTGCTAATTGCCGGAGCACACTGGCCGCGCTCGGCTGGTGTCGCGCCATGCTCAACGACATTCGTTTCGCTTTCCGTCAGTTTGCAAAGGCCCCCGGATTCACCGCGGTTGTCGTGCTGTCGCTCGCACTTGGCATCGCGGCGAACGCCACGGCGATCAGCTGGCTCGAGCAGCTGGTCCTTCGGCCTATGCCCGGGGTGGAGCGGCAGGGGGATCTGGTCGTTCTGAAGTCGAATATTGGCGGCGGCAACGTGTCGCTCCCGGATCTACAGGACATCAGGCGTTCGGCGGCGAGCGTGTTTTCCGGCGTGGCAGCCAGCATGCCGACAGCGGCTTGTCTGACCGTGGACCGCACGTCGCAATGGTTCCAGGCGCAGGTCGTCACCGCGGGCTTCTTCGATGTCCTGGGAGTGCGACCGCTCATCGGCAGGACCTTCCGGGCAGACGACGACCAGAAGCCGGGAGGGAATCCGGTCATCGTGATCAGCGAGCGCCTGTGGCGTGGCCGTTTCGGCGCGGATCCCGGGATCCTCGGCAGGGTCGTGGACCTCAATCGCACTGCGTTCACGGTCATCGGCGTGGTGCCGGCCGACTTCGAAGGCTCGTTGCCGCCGTTGCAGATAAACATCTGGGCGCCTGCCTCGATGATTGCGGAGGTCCGAAATCAGGGCCGGTACTTTCTCACCCAGCGCAACGCACGCGGCTGGCACAATATTCTCCGGCTCCAGCCTGGCGTTTCGCTTCGCGAGGCGCAGGCGGTGCTCTCGACCGTGGATTCACGGATGACCGCCGAGTACCCGAAGGAGAACAGGGAAATTCATCATGTGGTGCTTCCGTTGCCGAAGGCGCCGTGGGGTGGTCCGACAGTGATGGGCCCGGCGCTCCGGCTGCTCGTTGCCGTGAGCCTTGGCGTCCAGCTCATCGTCACCGCCAACATCGCCAACCTCCTGCTCGCGCGCGCCATGGATCGACGTCGCGAGGTGGCAATCCGGCTTGCGGCGGGAGCCGGTCGTTTGCGGCTGATCCGGCAGTTCCTGACCGAGAGTGTCCTGCTTGCGCTCATCGGAGGGACGGTCGGGATTGTCATGACGAACTGGACGATGAACGGGCTCCGCGCGCTCTTGCCGGACGGCATTGCCGGGAAGGTTTCGTTCGCGCCGCACCTCGATCCGCTGACGCTTGCCCTCACGCTTCTGATCACGGTCGTGACGGGAGTGCTTTTTGGCATGGCCCCGGCGCTCCAGGTGACTGGCGCGGATGTCGCGACCACGCTCAAGGACGGTGGCCGCGGCGGAGTCGGCGCGTCCCGCGCGCAGCAGCGTGTGCGGCGGCTGCTCGTCGTGGCGGAGGTGGCGCTCGCCCTTGTGTTGCTCGTCTGTGCGGCGCTCTGCGCAAAAGGGCTGCGGCAGGCGCAACAGGTCGATGTCGGATTCAAGGCCGCCGGCGTGGTGGTTGCTGATCTGCAGATCGGCATGAACGGCTACAACGCGACGACAGGGTTGCCCTTTTACAGGGAACTGCGCCAAAGGCTGGCGTCCGCGCCGGGTGTCGAGGAGGCCTCGCTCGCAAGCTGGCTCCCGCTGGGGCTGCTCGGGTGCAAGGGGACCGGCGTCGATGTGGAAGGTTACCAGCGTCCACCCGGCGAGGACCCGACATACGAGTTCGCTGTCATTTCGCCGCGCTATTTTGCGACGATGAGGATTCCGTTGGCGGCCGGACGCGATTTCACCGATGCGGATGATGCGGACGCGGCGAAAGTCGCGATCGTGAACGAGAATTTCGCGCGGCGGTTCTGGCCGGGGCAGGACCCCATCGGTCGGCGATTCCGATCGGGTGGCGCGTGGAGAACGGTGGTCGGCGTTGCGAAAGCCGGAAAGTACAACCGGATCGACGAAGAGCCTGGGATGTTTCTCTACCTACCGTACCTGCAAGGCGTGCCGGACCTCGACTTGAACGTATGCGTTCGCGGAGCGGCCGACTCGGCCACGCTTGCGGGCATCGTTCGGGCAACGGTCCGGGAGATCGATCCCGCGGTGGAACTGCTTACCGTCCGGACGCTGGCCAGCTATTCAGGCGCGGTATTCTTCCCGCATCGCATGGCTTCGCAGGTCCTGCTGCTTCTCGGCGCCGTGGCGCTGTTCTTGGCGGCGATGGGCGTGCACGCCGTGATCGCCTACACGGTTTCGCAAAGGACGAAGGAGTTTGCGGTGCGGATGGCGCTCGGTGCGCAGCCGAGGGATCTGCTGACGGATGTTGTCCGGCACGGCATGGTGCTGGCGGTGCTGGGCATTGGGGCCGGCGTGCTCCTCGCCGTGCTCGTGAGCCGGTTGTTGCGGGGCTTCCTGTTCGGCGTGAGTCCGTTTGATCCGATGACTTATCTCGCAGTCGCCGGGCTGCTCCTCGTTGTGGCGATCCTTGCGTGCGTGCTTCCGGCCCGCCGCGCGATGCGTATCGAGCCGGTCGACGCGCTGCGGGCCGAATAGCGCTGACCGTGATGGTTTGGTGTAGCCGGCCTCCACTGAGGCCGGGGTCTGAGGATGAGGGAGAACGCGACCGCCGGCCAGGGCACCAGGGGCTGCGGCCCCGGCCTGGAGCTTGACTCAACAGGCCGGTCGGAGTCCGGCGCTTCCCGAAAGTGACGTGAAAACCCCGTTTTCGGTAGCGCTAGTCTGTGACTGGCGTCACCAGGGGTGTGGGGATCTCGGGCCTATTCCACCGGCAGCAGAAGCGCCGGTCCCTTGACCGCGGGCAGCGCGGCGATCGCCGCAACGGCCTTGTCGAGCGCGGCACGCTTGGCGGCGTGGGTCATGAGAATCAGCGGGACCGTCTCTCCCTCGTTCGTCTCGGGCTGGACGATCGACGCGAGGCTGATGCCCGCGTTGCTGATGATGCCGGAGATCTTTGCGATGACGCCCGGTTCGTCCGCAACACTCACGCGCAGGTAGAAACGTGATGTCGTCTCGGCGTAGGGAATGACCTGACCGTCCTTCGCGTGCGCCACGAAAGCGGGTACGCGCTGCGGTGTCTTGTGGTGGCGATCGAGCGCCGCGTCGGCGATGTCGCTCAACACCGCGCTCGCGGTCGCGTCCTTCCCGGCGCCGCGTCCGTAATAGAGAGTATCGCCGATCGGGAATCCTGAGACAAAGACCGCGTTGAAAACATCGTTCACGCTCGCGAGCACGTGGCCGTCGGGGACGAGCGTCGGGCTGACCGAGACGCTGATCCGCGTTCCTTTCGCCGAATCCTGCGCCGTCCGAACCATGCCAAGGAGCTTGATCGTGTAGCCGAGCTGACCGGCAAACCGGATGTCCAGCGGCGTGAGTCCGCGGATGCCTTCGACGTGGATCGCGTGGTGGTCGACCCAGAAGCCGTGGGCCAGCGAGGCGAGAATGCCGATCTTGTGGGCGGCGTCATGTCCGTCGACGTCGAGCGTCGGGTCCGCCTCCGCGTAGCCCAGCCGCTGGGCGTCGGCGAGCACGTCGGAAAACGCCGCGCCTTCGCGCTTCATCCGCGTGAGAATGTAGTTGCAGGTGCCGTTCACGATTCCGTCGACGCGGTCGATCTTGTCGCCGACGAGGCTCTCGCGAAGGACCTTGATGATCGGGATGCCGCCCGCGACCGAGGCTTCGAAGTAGAGGTTCGTGTTGTTCTTCTTCGCCACCGCGAACAGCTCGGGGCCATGGGCGGAGATCAGCGCCTTGTTCGCCGTCACGACGGCCTTCCCCTTCTCGAGCGCGGCGAGGATCATCGTCTTGGCAATGCCGGTGCCGCCGACGAGCTCGGTGACGATCTGGATCTCGGGATCGTCGACCACTTCGCGCCAGTTCAGCGTCATCAGCTCCTGGGGGATCGGGTAGGGGCGGGGCTCATCGAACGCCTTCACCGCGACCTTCCGAACCGTCAGCCGAATTCCCGTGCGCGCGGCCATCAACTCCGCGTTTTGCCGCAGCGCGTGAAACACGCCGCTGCCCACCGTGCCGCCACCGATCATTCCGACGTTGAGTTGGTCCATAATAAACGGAGGCCGAGCAAAGAGGGTCTTCGGCTGGGCGACAACTGCGATTCGTGGCGAAAGCGAATTCTGAACACATGCTGCGCCCGGTGCTTGCAAGATTTCGCAATTCGGGTCCGTTAGCGCCGGGTTCGGGGCGGCATTCGCTCCGGAGGTCTCAGACCCGGTCGGGCCGCCGGTTCACATTCTCGAATGCTCGTCTCCATGACACGTCCTCCCGACGCGCGCGTATGCGTCACGCCCCGGCCCGCGTTCAGCCGAATGCTGCTCTTTCCCGCTGCACTCTGGGCAGGCGACGCCTGGGCTGCGTCGGGAGCGACGGCGCCGGTGTTGCCGCGCGCGTTGTCGACCTACGCCGAACAGCCGGGCACGGGACTCTGGGACGCGCTGGTCCTGCGGGTGCAGGCCGAACCGTTCAATCTGGTCACGACGGTCATCTTCCTGCTGGCCATCGTGCACACCTTCCTGACCGCGAAGATACGCCACTGGGCGCACGAGGCGGAGGCGGCGCACGCCTCGCGTACGGCGAACAGCGGACAACCGGGCGAATTTGACGAGGATGGCAACCCGAAGGAGGTCAGCTTCAAGGGACAGCTGCTGCATTTTCTCGGAGAGATTGAGGCGGTGTTCGGTATCTGGGCCGTGGTGCTCGCCGCGGCCATTGCGCTCCGGTTCGGGTGGGATGCCGTGCTGGGCTACATCGGCAACACGGTGAACTTCACCGAGCCGCTGTTTGTGGTGGTTATCATGGCTGTAATCTGGTTGAACCAGGCGGAAAGAAGAATTCCAGTTCAATATGCCAAGAGAGTTGTGGGACGTAAGA
>JAJYAR010000161.1 GCA_021779435.1 bacterium | reverse complement strand
GGAATGGTCGAACAGCTTCCCACCGCCCCAGAGTCCGCCGAGGATCGCCACCAGGGTGAGCATCTCCACCGTCCCGTTTGCCTTCACGAGCCGTTCCGCCGGCAGGATTTCCGGAAGAATGCCGTACTTCGCCGGCGAATAGACACACGCGCCTATTCCGATCACCGCGTAACCAAGGAGCTGCCAATGGCGGCTGGCGGCAAAATCGCCCTCGTGCAGCCACACGCCGAAAAGTCCGATCGCAGTGCCCAGCAGCTTGATCGCGTTCCCGCCGATGAGCCACGTCGTCTTCGGCCGGCGGTCGTTCAGGTACCCGGCGAACGGGGCGAGAACGATGAACGGGATGAAGAAGACCGCGCTGAACAACAGGTTCTGCCAATTCACATCCTGCTCGGTGATGCGTCCTGCGAGAAGCTTGAAGGTCAGAGGTCCGAGGATGGCGGCGAAGACGAAGTTGTCTCCGAAGGCGCCGAGGAATTGTCCGGCCAGGAGAAGCGGATAGTTGCGGGAGGAGCGGGAGGGCGGCGGTTTCACGGGCAGGAGGGTAACGGAAACGACAGTCAGCCGGGTAATCGATAAACTCAATAGGGCCTATGCCGTCCGGGCGCGCCGCATTCAGACCTTTCCGGATCGCAAATGAATTTGCTCCTACAAAGGCCGCGCAACGTCGACTTTCTCGGGGCCGTAGATTGCGCGCTTGCCGCGCAACGTTGCGAGCAAGCTCGCAACCTACAGTTCGTGGCGCGGCTTCGCTGAGGGCTTGCGCCTTTACCTTTGATCCTTACCCGCCGGCCCCATTCCGGGCTCCGCTTGCGAAATCCCGCCGATGCGGATTTGAATGCGGGCCGCTGTGTTTCCCGCCGCGCCCACCACAACCGAAGGCCCCGCCATCCCGCAGGGCGAACTGATGTTCCGCGTTCGCTCGCTGTCGCGGACCTATGGCGAGGGTGAGGCGGCCGTCGCCGCCCTCGCCGGCGTCGATTTCGATCTGTTCGCCGGCGAACTCCTCGTCCTCCTTGGTCCGTCCGGCAGCGGCAAATCCACGCTGCTCAACCAACTCGGAGGACTCGACTCCCCGACCGGCGGCTCACTGTTCTATCGCAACTGGGACCTCGGACGCGCCGACGAGGCCGGCCTCACGCAGTTTCGCCGCAATGCCGTCGGGTTCGTGTTTCAGGCCTACAACCTCATTCCGAGCCTGACCGCTCGCGAAAACGTCGCGCTCATCGGGGAGATCGCCCGCAACCCCATGCCTCCCGAGGAGGCGCTCGCGATGGTCGGCCTGGCTGAACGCATGGACCATTTTCCCGCGCAGATGTCCGGCGGCGAACAGCAGCGCGTCGCCATCGCCCGCGCCATCGCCAAGCGACCCGAGGTGCTGCTGTGCGACGAACCGACCGGCGCGCTCGACGTCCACACCGGCATCACCGTCCTCGAGGCCATCGAGCGGATCAACCGCGAGCTCGGCACCCTCGCGGTCATCATCACTCACAACGCCATCATCGCCGGCATGGCCGACCGCGTATTCACGCTTTCCGACGGTCATCTCGTCCATGTCCAGCGCAACCCGATGCGGGGGAGCGTCCACGAACTCAAATGGTAGCCGGCGTTGCGCGCTCCGCGCTAATGCAGAATGGAGAATGCAGAATGGCCGATCCAAACACACCTCTCCCTTGGCCGCCGTCCCATTCTGCATTCAACATTCTGCATTCTACATTAGCGGAGCGCCCCGGCGCGTAGCGTAATGTCCCTTCTCGACCGCAAACTCCTCCGCGACCTCCGAGCCCTGAAATCCCAGGCGCTCGCCGTGGCATTGGTCATGGCGAGCGGACTCGCGATGATGATCATGACGCGGTCGCTCATGCTGTCTCTGGGGACCACGCGCGACGCCTATTACGAACAACACCACTTCGCGCAGGTCTTCGCGCGGCTGAAGCGCGCGCCAAACTCGGTCCGTGACGAACTCGCCGCCATTCCCGGCGTTGCCGCTGTCGAGACCAGCATCGCCGTCCAGGTCACCCTCGACGTGCCGGGGCTCACGGAACCCGCTTCCGGCCTCATCAACTCCCTTCCCGAACATGGCGCCCCCCTTCTGAACCGGCCCTACGTCCGGCAGGGGCGGCTTCCCCTCGGCGGCACGACCCGGCGCGAGGTCGCCGTCAGCGAGGCGTTCGCCGACGCACACGCACTCAAGCCGGGCGACACGCTGTCCGCGGTCCTGAACGGCGCGAAGCAGACGTTCCGCATTTCCGGAATCGTCCTGTCGCCCGAGTTCGTGTTCGAGGCACCGCCCGGCGCCGCGCTGCCCGACAACAAGACCTACGGGGTGTTCTGGATGCCCTACCGCGAGCTCGCCACCGCCTTCCAACGTTACGGCGCGTTCGACAACGTCGCGCTGACTCTCGCACCCGGCGCGTCCGAGCCCGTGGTGATCGATGCCGTCGACCGGCTGCTCGCCCCGTATGGCGGCCGCGGCGCCTACGGACGCGGCGACCATCCGTCGAACCGCCGCGTCGACGACGAGCTGCGCGTCCTGCAGGGTCTCTCCATCGCGTTCCCGCTGGTGTTCCTGAGCGTCGCCGCGTTCATGACGAACTCGGTCATGAGCCGTCAGATCGCCCTTCAGCGGGAGCAGATCGCGATGCTCAAGGCGTGCGGGTTCAGCAACGCCCAGGTTGGGCTGCATTACTTCAAGTTCTCACTCGCGATCGTTGCGGTGGGGATCGCCATCGGCACGGTCGCCGGAATTGTCATCGGCGCACGGCTGGTGAACATGTACCACCTGTTCTTCCGGTTCCCGCAGCTCGAGTTCCTGCTCGATACCCGGGTGCTCGTCGCAGCGGCGCTCGTCAGCGCTCTCGCAGCTTTCGTTGGCGTCGCCGGTGCCGTCCGACGCTCGGTGCGGCTGCATCCGGCCGAGGCCATGCGACCGGAGGCGCCCGCCAGCTTCCGTCCCGCGCTGCTCGAGCGGATCGGCGCCGGACGCTGGTTCAGCGCCAGCTTCCGCATGGCGATGCGCAACATCGAGCGCCGCCCGGTGCGGAGCGCGCTGACGTGTTTCGCCCTCGCGCTCGCCACGGGGATCCTGATCGTGCCCAACTCGTTTCGTGACGGCATCGCGTACGTGATCGATTTCCAGTGGGACGTCGTGCAACGCCAGACCGTCACGCTGTCGCTCGTCGAACCCGGCCCGGCCCGCGCCATCGCCGACTTCGAGCACCTTCCCGGCGTGGTGCACGCCGAGCCGTTCCGCTTCGTACCGGTCGAGCTCAGGGCAGGCCCCATCAAGCGGCGTCTCCTCATCCAAGGCCTGCCGGAGCACGGGACGTTGAGCCGTGTCATCGACGCCGAGCCCAGGCAGCTGACGCTCCCCGCGCGCGGAATCGTCATGTCAGCGAAGCTCGCAAGTGTCCTGAACGTGAAGCCCGGCGACGAGGTCACCGCGCACGTCCTCGAAGGTGCCGAGCGCGAGATCACGGTGCCGGTCGTGGGACTGGCCGAGGACTTTGCCGGGACAGCCGCCTACATGGAGCTGCATGCCCTGAACAGGCTCTTGTTCGAAGGCGACCGGATCAGCGGCGCCCACCTCGTCGTGGATTCGGGCCGCTGGAAGGAGTTTGTCACGGCGGTGAAAAACACCCCGAGGGCGGCGGGATGCGTGATCAAGAACTCGCTCCGCGAAGGTTTTCGCAAGACGACCGCGCAGAGCATCGGGCTCCTGCAGAAGCTCTACACCGTCTTCGCGGTGATCGTTGCGTTCGGCATCATCTACAACAGCGCCCGCATTTCACTGTCCGAGCGCGCCCGGGAACTCGCAACCCTGCGCGTGCTCGGCTTCACCCGCGGCGAGGTGGGCGCGGTGCTCGTCGGCGAACTCGTCATCCTGACCGCGCTCGCGCTTCCGGTCGGACTTGTCCTCGGGTCCGCGTTCGCCCGTGGCATCATCACGACCGTGAACACCGAAACCGTCCGGCTGCCGCTCGTACTCACCCCGGCGAACTATGCGTTCGCCGTGCTTGTCGTCGCCGTCGCCTCCACGGTGTCGGCGCTGCTCGCCGCGCGGAAGCTCTCCGAAATCGATCTCGTGAGCGCCCTCAAGGCGCTGGATTAATACCCTTCCGCCACGTCCTTCCTCATTCATCATTCGGCATTCTTCATTCTGCATTAGGCTCCCGCGTGAATCCTCCAGCCAATCCCACCACCCCTGCACGTAAGCCTGCGAAAACCTGGCGCAGCCGGCTCCCGCTTATCGGCGGCATTCTGCTCGTCGGGCTGATCGTCATCGGCCTGTGGCCCCGCCCCATTGCGGTCGAGTCCGGCTCCGTCGTTCGCGGTCCACTCGTCGTCACCGTCGACGAGGAGGGCATGACGCGCGTGAAGAACCGTTATGTCGTGTCCACGCCCGTCGCCGGCCAGCTTCAAAGGATTGATTGGAAGGCCGGCGCGGTGGTCGAGGCAGGCAAAACCAGGCTCGCCGTCCTTGAATCGAGCGGCGCCGATTTCCTGGATTCCCGCAGCCTCGCGCAGGCGGAAGCACGTGTTCGCGCCGCCGAGGCGGCCCGGGACGCCGCGAGTGCGCAGCGCGATCGCGCGATCGTGGCCTCCAGACTGGCGGCCGCGGAGTTCGAACGCGCGAAGACCTTGCGCGACCAGCGGGTCTCCTCACCGCAGGAGTTTGACCTCGCCCAGATGCGCGCGGACACCGCGGCGCAGGACGCCCGTGCCGGCGAGTTCTCGCTCAAGGTCGCGGAGTTCGAGCTGCAGCAGGCGAAGGCGGTGCTCACGCGCGGCAAGGGTACGACGGGCGACGCAACGACCCCGTTGCCACCTCTCGTGATCAACTCGCCGGTCGATGGCCGGCTTCTCCGCGTTTTTCAGGAAAGCTCGCGCGTCGTTCCCGCCGGCTTCCCCCTTATGGAGGTGGGCGATCCCACCGACCTCGAGGTCAGGATCGAGGTGCTTTCCCGTGATGGCGTGGCGATTCGCCCCGGCGCGCGAGTGTTGCTCGAACGCTGGGGCGGCGAGCAGCCGCTCAATGCGCGCGTTCGTCTCGTTGAGCCGTCCGCATTCACCAAGATCTCCGCACTCGGGGTCGAGGAGCAGCGCGTTTACGTCATCGCCGATTTCACCGATCCCATCGAGGCGAGGTCCACCCTTGGAGACAGCTATCGTGTCGAGGCAAGGATTGTCACCTGGGAGAAAGCCGACGCGCTGCACGCGCCGGCCGGGGCACTTTTTCAGCGTGAGGGCGGCTGGCAGGCGTTCGTCGTCGAAGGAGGTCGCGCCCGGCTGCGGGCGGTGAAGACCGGCCGGTCCAACGGAGTCGAGACCGAGATCCTCGACGGACTCCGGGAAGGCGACCGGCTGGTCGTTTACCCGGGCGACAAGGTCCAGGACGGCACCCGCGTCCGGCCACTCGTCATCGATGTGAAGTAGGGTTTTCGCCGCGCGAAAACCCGGGCGGCGGCGAAACCATGCGTTGTCGGCGGAGTGCCCTCACCCCACTTCCCTGGCCATTCCGTCTCTCGCTGGTTTGATTCAAGGGGCCCGACATCACAATCGACCGAACCCGCTGGGGACAGTATGTACCGGAGACAAGGGACAGCGGGTTCCACCAGGCGGACACCGCGCGTTGGAGCACCCGCGGGACCCGTCTCCGACTGGCGCAGTAATCCCGAGCGCAGCGAGGGAACCTCAGGTTTTCACACCGCGAAAACCCAGTGTCAGCACGCACTCCAGGTGCCTCGTCTGCGGGAAAAGATCGAACGGCTGCGCCGCGGTGACCTCGTAACCCGCCTCGAGGAAAAGACGCAGGTCCCGCATCTGGGTCGCCGGGTCGCACGACACGTAAACCACCGTGCGCGGGCCGAACGCGAAGAGCTGTTTCAGGAAGGCTTCGTCGCTGCCCTTCCGGGGTGGATCGATGATGACAGCGGTGTCGGCTGCCGGGAAATCCAACCCTGCGAAAATGGCCGCCGCGTCCGCCGCGAGGAAACTCGCGTTCGCGATGCCATTCGCCACCGCGTTCTCGCGAGCGAAACGAACGCTGCTTTCACTTATCTCCACGCCTGCGACGCGTTCGAACGATGGCGCGGCGCTGAGCGCGAACAACCCGCTGCCGCAGTAGGCGTCGACAAGGAACCGAGCCCCGCTCGCAGCCGCCTGCCCGCGCACATACGAGGTGAACGCCGGCAGGATGAAGGGATTGTTCTGGAAAAAGTCCCGCGCCAGGAAATGCAACTTCAACGGCTTGGCCCCCGCAGGAGCGTCCGGGAGCGGCTCGATCGTCTCCGTGATCACCGCATCATAGTCGGTCGTCACCTCGCCGCTCGCCTCGCGCAGGAGCAGCGTGGCTCCACGCGTGTAGCTCTCCGCCTTCGCGTGCACGGCCTGACGAACGGCGCCGAGCCGGACGTTGATGGCGTCGGTGGCCATCGGGCAGCGCGGAACGTCGATGATGTCGAACCGAGTCCCCTGCCTCAGGAACCCGATTGGAAACGGCGCAACCTGCGATTTCGGGTTGTCCTGCAGGGCTGGCTCTCCAGCCGCCGTCGTCACA
>JAJYAR010000160.1 GCA_021779435.1 bacterium | reverse complement strand
CTCATGATGGCGCCGCTGAACCTCTTCAGCCCCTCCAGCGGCCGCCCTATCATGACGCCCACCCAGGACATCACCCTGGGCTGCTATTACCTCACGGCGGAGCCGCGCTTTCCGAAAAAGGAAGGCCAGCGTCTCATGGTCTTCGGCTCGAAGAGCGAGGTCATTTACGCCTACACCGAGGGCGACTTGCGGACCCACGACCGCCTGCTGCTGGCCAACCCGGACCACGGTCGGAAGACCATTTACGGCGATGCCAACAAGAAGCTGATCGAAACGACCGTGGGCCGCGTCGTCTTCAGCGAAATCTGGCCGGAGCCAATCGGGTTCTTCAACCGCGCCGCCGGCAAGAGCCAGCTCGGGGACATCATCTGGAACTGCTACAAGCATTGCGGCCAGGAGCGGACCGTCCAGACGCTCGACAAGCTCAAGGAACTGGGCTTCCGCGAGGCCACCCGCTCCGGCGCCTCCATCGGGATTGACGACATGATCATCCCGAAGGAGAAGGAGCATGAGATCGCCTTGGCGCAGAAGCAGATCACCGAAGTCGAGAAACAATACCGCAAGGGCGTCATCACCCCCGGCGAGCGCTACAACAAGATCGTGGACATCTGGACGCACTGCACCGACCAGATCGCCAACGTCATGTTCAAGACTCTGGAGCAGAACCAGGGTAAGCGCGAGTTCAACCCGGTGTTCCTCATGGTGGATTCCGGCGCGCGCGGCAACCGCCAGCAGGTGCGCCAGCTCGCCGGCGTGCGCGGCCTCATGGCCAAGCCCTCCGGCGACATCATCGAGAAGCCGATTCTCTCGAACTTCCGCGAGGGCCTGACGGTGCTCGAATACTTCATTTCCACCCACGGCGCCCGCAAGGGTCTGGCCGACACCGCCCTCAAGACGGCCGACTCCGGCTACCTGACGCGCAAGCTGGTCGATGTGTCCCAGGACGTGATCATCCGCGAGGACGACTGCGGCACCAGCAACGGCATCCTGGTCATCGCCATCTACGAAGGCGAAGACGAAGTCGTGAAGCTGAGCGAGCGCATCATTGGCCGCGTCGCCTGCGACGACATTGCCAACCCGAACAACCCGAAGGAAATCTTCGTCAAGGCCAGCGATCTGATTGACGAGGAAACCGCCCGGCGCATCGACGCCTCGGGCGTGGAGAAGGTGAAGATTCGCTCCGTCCTCACGTGCGAAAGCAAACACGGCGTCTGCATCAAGTGTTACGGGCGCAATCTGGCGACGGGCGGCTTTGCCAAGCAGGGCGAGGCGGTGGGCATCATCGCCGCGCAGTCGATCGGCGAGCCGGGCACGCAGCTCACCATGCGGACCTTCCACATCGGCGGCACCGCGGCGGCGATCTTCAAGCAGCCGCAGATCAAGGCCAAGCACGACGGCCTCGTCAAATACCAGGATTTGCGCCTGGTCGAGCTGGAGGACGGCAACAACATCGTCCTCAACAAGAATGGTTCGCTGACGATCGTGGGCGAGGACGGCCGCGAGTTGGAAGCTCACACGCTGGTCATCGGCTCGGTCATCTCCGTCGCCGACGGCGGCCGGGTGAAGAAGGGCGACGCCTTCGTCCAGTGGGACCCGTACAACGTGCCGATCATCTCCGAGAAGGAGGGCAAGGTGAAGTTCCACGACATTATCGAGGGCGTCACCATGAAACAGGAGATGGACCAGACCACCGGCCAGGAGGCGATGGTCGTCATCGAACACAAGGAAGACCTGCACCCGCAGATCATCATCCTGAACGACAAGGGCGAGCCGGAGGGCAATTACCTGATTCCGTCCGGCGCGCACGTCGTCGTCGAGGAGGGCGACCGGATTGTCGCCGGCACGCTGCTGGCCAAGACGCCCCGCAAGACCTCGAAGACCAAGGACATCACGGGCGGTCTGCCGCGCGTGGCGGAATTGTTTGAGGCCCGCCGGCCGAAGGACGCGGCGGAAATTTCCAAGATCGACGGCGTCGTGGATTTTGGCGCCAGCGTCCGGGGCAAGCGTTGCATTCTGATCAAAGATCCGCAAACGCAGGTGGAGGAGGAGCACCTCATCCCGATCGGCAAACACGTCATCGTCTTCAAGGGCGACTACGTCAAAAAGGGCCAGCAGTTGACCGAAGGCCCGGTGGATCCGCACGAGATCCTCGACATCTGCGGCCCGCAGGAATTGCAGGAGCACCTCGTCAACGAAGTCCAGGAGGTCTATCGCCTCCAGGGCGTGACGATCAACGACAAGCACATCGAGATCATCGTCCGCCAGATGTTGCGCAAGGTGCGCATCACCGAGCCGGGCGACACCCAGTTCCTCTGGGGCGAGCAGATTGACAAGATTGAGTTTGATGATGAGAACCAGCGCGTCGAGAAGATGGGCGGCAAGCCCGCCGAGGCCCAGCCGGTGTTGCTGGGCATCACCAAGGCCTCGCTTGAAACCGAGAGCTTCCTCAGCGCCGCTTCGTTCCAGGACACCACCCGGGTGCTGACCGATGCCGCCACGCGGTCCAAGGTGGACTACCTGCGCGGGTTCAAGGAAAACGTGATCATGGGCCACATCATTCCGGCTGGCACCGGTTACGATTTCCACCGCAAGGTGCATCTCAAACCGCTCGTTGAGATCGAGGAAGAATCAGAGCTGGAGACCGCGCTGCTGGGCGACACCCCGGCGGCCGGCTGAAGTTCGGGAAAAAGGCCGAAATACTAGTTGCACCGAAATGCGCCTTTGCTATTATCCGCGTTCCTGTTTTTCCGGGTAAGGGCAAACGCAGGAAGCCGTTAGCACGCAATGCCGACAATCAATCAACTGGTCCGCAAGGGCCGCAACAAGCTCCGGCACAAGTCGAAGTCGCCGGCCTTGGAAGGTTCGCCGTATCGTCGCGGCGTCTGCATCCAGGTCATGACGCGCACGCCCAAGAAGCCGAACTCGGCGATGCGCAAGGTCGCCAAGGTGCGCCTCACCAACGGGTATGAAGTGATCGCCTACATTCCCGACGAGGGCCACAACCTGCAGGAGCACTCGATCGTGCTCGTGCGCGGCGGCCGGGTGAAGGATTTGCCCGGCGTGCGCTACCACATTGTGCGCGGCACGCTCGACGCGGCGGGCGTGGAGAAGCGCCGCGTGAGCCGCTCGAAGTACGGCGTCAAGCGGCCGAAGGAAGGCGCGAAACCCGCGGCGGTCGCGGCCGCGCCGGCGGCGCCCGCCGCCGCGTGACCGGTTCAACGATTTAACGATCCCACTCTCCGATGTCTCGACGTCGTCAAGCAGTCAGGCGCCCGGTGGTCCCGGACGCGAAGTTTAACCACGTGTTGGTGGCCCGCTTGGTCAACACCGTCATGGTGTGCGGCAAGAAGAGCGTCGCCCAGCGCATCGTGTACGGGGCGTTCGACCAGATCACCGTCAAGAATCCAGCTTCCAACCCGCTGGAGATCCTGCAGAAGGCCGTGGACAACGCCAAGCCGCGCATCGAAACCAAACCCCGGCGTGTCGGTGGCGCCACGTATCAGGTGCCCCTGGAGGTGCCCTCGGACCGGCAGGCGGCGCTGGCGTTGCGCTGGCTGGTGGACTTTGCCGACAAGCGCAAGGGCGTGCCGATGCAGCAGGCGCTGGCCGCTGAAATCCTGGAAGCCTACCAGGGCCAGGGCAACGCGATTCGCAAGCGCGACGAGGTCCACAAGATGGCCCAGGCCAACAAGGCCTTTGCGCATTTCCGCTGGTAGGACAACGATAATTCAGAGCGCCCCGACGGCTGGTGGTAACGCGGGGCGTTTTTGTTCCCTGGAATTGGTTCCGGAATTTGAGATGGAAGCCGTGATGGAAAACAACAGACCGGTGAATTCGCCGACTCGGCCGTATCCGATGGAGCGCACGCGCAACATTGGCATAGCCGCGCACATCGACGCGGGCAAGACGACCACGACCGAGCGCATTCTCTTTTACACCGGGCTCATCCACAAGATGGGCGACGTGGATGACGGCAACACCGTCACCGACTGGATGGAGCAGGAACGCGAGCGCGGCATCACCATTACCTCCGCCGCCACCACATGTTACTGGACTCAGAAGGACGACGGCTTGGTCAAGTTGTTCGCCAACACCCCGCACCGCGTCAACATCATTGATACGCCCGGCCACGTGGATTTCACGGCGGAGGTCGAGCGCTCCCTGCGCGTGCTCGACGGCGCCGTCGCCGTGTTCTGCGGCGTCGCCGGCGTCCAGCCGCAGTCCGAAACCGTCTGGCGGCAGGCGACGAAGTACAAGGTTCCGCGCATCGCCTTCGTCAACAAGATGGACCGCACCGGCGCGAACTTTGAAAACGCGGTCAACGAGATGCGCAAGAAGCTCGGCGCCTACGCCTATCCCGTTTTCCTGCCGATCGGCAAGGAGGATGCCCTCCGCGGCGTCATCGATGTCGTCAACCAGAAGGCCATTCTTTACGACCCGGACGACGATTTTGGGATGAAGTACGAGGTCACGGAGATTCCCGCCGACCTGAAACCCGGCGCGGAGATGGCCCTGGCCGAGTTGATCGATGCCGTCTCCAACAAGGACGACCAGATCGCCGAACTCGTCATTGAGGACAAACGCATCGAGCCAGCCGTGCTCAAGGCCGCCATTCGTCGCCTGACCTGCAAGATCGAGATGGTGCCGGTCCTGTGCGGCTCCGCCTTCAAGAAGCGCGGCGTCCAGCCGCTGGTGGACGCGGTGGTGGATTATCTGCCCTCGCCGCTCGACGTGCCGGCCGCCCGCGGCCAGGATCCCGAAGACGCCGCCCGCGCCATCGAAGTGCCGTCGGACGACCACGGCAAATTCTGCTCGCTCGCCTTCAAGCTCTGGACCGACCCCTACGTCGGCAAACTCGTCTTTTTCCGCGTCTATAGCGGCACGCTCAAGAAGGGCGAAATCATTTACAATCCGCGGACCCGCAAACGGGAGCGCGTCAGCCGGGTGATGATGATCCAGGCCGACAAGCGCATTGACGTGGACACGGTTTATGCCGGCGACATCGCCGCCTTGGTGGGCCTGCGGAACATCACGACCGGCGACACGCTCTGCGACGAGGATTTCGAGGTCACGCTCGAACCGCCCACCTTCCCCGAACCGGTCATCTCGATGGCCGTTGAGCCGAAGACCCGCGCCGACCGGGACAAGCTGAGCGAAGGTTTGCAGCGTCTCGCGGAAGAAGACCCGACGTTCCGCTGTTTTACCAACGAGGAGACCGGCCAGCTCATCATCGCCGGCATGGGCGAGCTGCACCTGGAAATCATCCGCGACCGGTTGTTCCGCGAGTTCAAGGTCGAGGCCACGGCCGGCGCGCCGCAGATCGCCTACCGCGAAACGGTCACCAAGTCCGCCGAGGGCGAAGGCAAGTTCATCCGCCAGTCCGGCGGACGCGGCCAGTACGGCCACGCCTGCATCACGCTGGGCCCGAACGAGCGCGGCAAGGGCGTCGAGATCGAAAACGAGATCGTCGGCGGCGCCATCCCCAAGGAATACATCCCGGCCGTCATCCACGGCCTCGAGGAGGCCGTCGCCGGCGGCGTGCTGGCCGGCTACCCGATGGTGGACCTGAAGATCGCCATCACGGACGGGACTTTCCACGAGGTTGACTCCAGCGAGCTGGCGTTTAAGATGGCGGGCATTTTCGCCCTGAAAGACGCGGCGAAAAAGGCGCACGCGATCTTGCTCGAACCGATCATGAAAGTCGAAGTCACGACGCCGGATGAGTACCAGGGCGACCTGCTGGGCGACCTGAACCGCCGCCGCGGCAAGATCATCGCCATTGACGTGAAAGACACGGCGACGATCATCAGCGCGGAAGTGGCGCTGGCCGAGATGTTCGGCTACGCCACCGCCATTCGCTCGCTCTCGAAAGGCCGCGCGGCCTACTCGATGGAGCCGCTGGCCTTCGAGCCGGTGCCCAACAGCATCGCCGAAAAGATTCTCGACACCGCCAAGTCCCGGCCGGCGGCGCGCAGTTGACCGGCCCAACCATCAAATTGTTCTTTGTATGACTGGACAACGCATCCGCATCCGATTGAAGGCCTTTGACCACCGCGTCATCGACCAGTCCGCGCGCGACATCGCGGACACCGTCAAGCGCACCGGCGCCCGCGTGGCCGGGCCGATCCCGCTGCCGACCCGCACCGAGCGGTTCACCGTGCAGCGCTCGCCCCACTCGGACAAAAAGTCCCAGGAGACCTTCGAGCAGCGCACCCACAAGCGGCTCATCGACATCATCGAGCCGACCGCCAAGACCGTGGACGAGCTCAAAAAGCTCAACCTGCCGGCGGGCGTCGATATCACCATCAAGATCTAGCCACCTATGCCCCTCGGACTCATCGGCAAGAAGCTGGGCCAGACGCGCGTCTATGACGCCAACGGCGTGGCGCAACCCGTGACCATCGTCCTGGCGGGACCCAACCGCGTGCTCCAGATCAAGCGGACCGACACCGACGGTTACAACGCGGTGCAACTGGCCTTCGGCCCCCAGAAGCCGCAGCGCCTCACCCGGGCCGCCCTCGGCCACCTCGTCAAGTTTGGCGTCCTCGATCAGGCCGCGGCGGACA
>JAJYAR010000159.1:6074-6621 GCA_021779435.1 bacterium | reverse complement strand
ATGGAAACGCGGGCCGATGCCTTCGTGGCGCTGCCGGGAGGCTGGGGCACGCTGGAGGAGATCCTCGAAATCCTGACGCTTCGACAACTCGACGTGGTACGGAAGCCCTGTGTGCTTTTCAACCAGGACGGCTACTACGACGACCTTCTCCGCCTGTTCGAGCGCATGCTCGCGGACCGTTTCATCAAGCCTACGAACAAGGGCCTTTTCCGCGTGGCGAATTCGGTGCCTGAGATTCTCCGGTGCCTGGCCACCGGCACGGCGGTGCAGGCCGAGTCCAAGTGGTTCGAAACACGGTGACCGCGAACCAGCCTATCCCAATGTCGGATCTTTCTCCTGTTCTCGAACTCCTGCGTGCGCACGCGTTGTGCGACCTCGATCCCAACGAGGCGGCAATGACGGCCGAGATCATCCGCTTCGTCGAGGCGCATCCCGACGCGTTGCATCGCACCTGCATCCCCGGACATCTCACCGGGTCCGCGTGGATCGTCAGCCCCGATCGAAAGCGCACGCTCCTCACGCATCACCTCAAGCTGGACAAGTGGCT
>JAJYAR010000159.1:5659-6064 GCA_021779435.1 bacterium | reverse complement strand
GGGGACACGCGGATGGCGACGGAGACCTGCTGGCAGTTGCCCTGAGAGAGGCGCGTGAGGAGAGCGGCTTGTCCCGGCTTCGCGCGGTGAGCACGGCGGTGTTCGACGTCGACCGGCATCTCATCCCGGCGCGAAAGACCGAGCCGGCCCACTACCACCATGATCTCCGGTTCATGATTGAAGCGGACCCCGCTGAGGCGCTGGTGATCTCGAACGAGTCGAAAGACCTTGCCTGGGTGGAGATCGACAAGGTCGCCGGCCGCGAATCCGGCCACGGACCCGACGTCAGCCGCGAAGGCGTTCAGCGCGACCTGTTGCCCATCGTCGAGGGCACCACGATCAATACGCGCTACGGCATGATTCGCACCGATCACATCCTGTTCATCGCCGCCGGCGCCTTCCACG
>JAJYAR010000159.1:0-5649 GCA_021779435.1 bacterium | reverse complement strand
CGAAAACTTCAGTTCCGGATGGCCTGGATTTCCGGGTTCTTGAGATTGTCCTTCGTGACGATCGCGTACGGGACGTCGACTTGGGCGGGGACGGACTTGCCTTGGACGAGAGCGACCGCGGCTTCCACGCCCTTTGCGCCGATCATCTTCGGCTGCTGCGCAATCCAGGCCTGCATGGCTCCGGAATCGATGGCGGCGACGACTTCGTCGGGAAGGGACGTGCCGAAGGCGACATGCTGGACCTTGCCGACAAGATTCTTGGCCTGGATCGCCTTGGTCATCGCCAGGCTGGTGGCGGAAAACATCGTGCAGACCACCTTCATGTCGGGGTGCTTTTCCAGGAGAAGATTCGACTTCGGCAGATCATCGTCCCGTTCGCCGCCGGCAAAGACGTCGGTGTACAGCGTGGCACCGGGATTGGCGGCCTTGAACGCGGCCAGAAGCGTTTTCTCCCGGACATTCTGGGTGTCGACGGTGTTAGCGCGGATGATGCCGGCGGGGCCCGCTCCTGCGGCCTTGGCAAACACCTGCGCCGCGGCTTCGGCCATGACGACCTGGTTGTAGCCGACGTAGGCCTGGGCGAGGCCATCCGCCAGATTCGTGTCCATGGTAACGATCTTGACGCCACGCGCCGCGAGCGCGGTGAGCTGGGCCTTGTAGAGGCCCTCTGAGAGCGGCGCGATGATGAGAGCGTCGATCGGCTCCTTGAGGAGCGACTCGAGCATCGCGTTCTGCTGCGCCGGGGAATTCGGGGCCAGCGGTGCCTTTATGATAAGGTCCACGCCCGCCTCCTTTGCGGCGGCCTCCGCACCTTTTTGGGCAGCGGCCCAGAAGGGGGTTCTATCCTTGAGCAGGACACCGATCTTTGCAGGGGCGGCGCAGACAGCGGCCGCGGAGAGGATCAATCCAAGGATGACGTGGGTGCACTTCATAGGGTATCCGATACATCGGCACACTGCCCGCCGGCGTTAAGCCTAATAGGAACGGCCTTCCGGCATTTTTCGAAAGACGAACAAACGCGCTGCAGGACCAGACGGCGTCCTGCCGCTTCCCGGGGAAAGGGATTCGGTCATGGGGGGCGGTGTCGCGCCTGGTCAACAATTTAGGTGGTGCCAACCCGCCCGCCATCTGGCAGGTAGGAGCAACCCCAATGCCGAAGACCCGCCGCGACCTCCTGCTCGCCATTGCCGACAAGATCGGAGGGGAGCGTGCCCGGCGCATGCGCGAGGCGGTGCGTCAGGCCCGGTACGACCCGCACCTGGAGCGTCCCATCAGCGACGAGGAGTTCGCCTCGCAGCTGGAGAAAGCGGAGCGGGATCTGCCGACGGCCTTGGCGTCATTTGAGAACCTCGGCCCGGAAGACCCGGGCACATGGGGTTTCCCGAATTGACGCACGTGCTGCGGCCGCGCGTCGCCGCCGCCCATCTGCGACGCTGCGGCGCAATAGATGCCTCCGGTAGGGGGCCGAGTCCCAAACAACTCTACTCGTTGGTCTAGTTGTGGACCGGAAGGAAGGAATACTCGTGTCCGTACTCGAGCATCTGCCCAAGGAAATCGGTCGGGTACTCGATCTTCACATCAGTGATGTCGGCGCCGTTCCGCACCGGTGTCAGCTTGGGTTGGATGAAGCCCATGTAGGGCGCGATATCCAATGGCTCGTACCGCTTGTGTACCTCGCTCAGGAGCGGCTGGTCGACCTTCACACCGTAGTTCTCCACCAGGTTTTTGCCGGCCTCAAAGTCGCCTTCCGACTTGATCCGCTGGATCTCGCGGAGCAGGTCTCCGAAGAGCCCGCGCAACTTCTCGTAATCGTTGATCCGGAAATAGGTCTTCCCGTCGCGCGTGAGCCGCTCGACGACATTGCTGGGGCGGCCCTTCTCGAAAACCCACGCGGCCACGAGCTGGCGGTTGCGCATGTGCGCCTCCTCGAGCTGGTGCCCCGGTTCGATCCGGTACAGCTGCGTCAGGAGTCCGTTCATGATGTACTTGTCATAACCGGCCTTGCCGACATCGAGTGTCGGCATGACTCCGATCTCGATGAGCTTCGGATCGAGGATGAAATACAGCGCGACGAGGTCCGCGCGGGCCTCCTCGAGCGTGCCGGCGTAGTTCTTGAGCGTCTTGTCGGTCGGACCGACACCGGGGTTGATGAGTCCGGAGGCGTGGCCGATGACCTCGTGCATGTCGGTATGCAGGTCGCTCGAGAGCGGGCCCCATTTCTTCAGCCGGTCGATCACCTCCGGCGAGACGCCGAACTCCTCGTTGGCCGGGCTCTTCGATTGGACCTCGTTGTAGGCCTCGACGATATTGCCGAGGGAGACGGACTTTGAACCGTATTGCTCACGGATCCACTCGGCGTTCGGCAGGTTGATCCCGATGGGCGTGGCGGGCGCGGCGTCGCCGACTTCGCCGATGACGGTGATGACCTTGGCCGAGATGCCGCGAACATTCGTCTTCTTGTGTTCCTTCATGATCGGCGAGTGGTCCTCGAACCACTGCGCCTGGTTGGAGATGGCGGCGATGCGCTTGGTGGCCTCCTCGTCGCGCATGGAAACGACCGACTCATACGAGCCGCGCTTCTGGACGGAGTCGACGTACACCTCGATGAAGCCATTCACAAAATCGATCAGGGACTTCGTGTCGGAGACCCAGGCAATGTTGTACTTGTCGAAGTCGTCGATGTTGCCGGTGCGATAGTACTGGATCAGGTGGTCGATGGATTCGCGCTGCGTGTCGTTTTCGGCGACGGTCCGGGCCTTCTCGAGCCAGCCGACGATCTTCTCGATCGCGGGCCCGTACATCCCGCCGATTTTCCAGGTGCGCTCGACGAGCTTGCCGTCGACCTTGGCAAGCTGGGAGTTCAGCCCGTACGACAGCCGCGGGTTTCCGTTCTTGGCCTTGTCGGTATAGTAGGACTCGACCTCGGTTGCGGTGACACCGCTGTAGAAGTTGTTCGCGGAGCCGGTGACGTTGTCGATGCCGGCATCGAGGTTGGTGGTCTTCGCATCGACCTTGGGATCGAAGAGCACTGGCGTGAGCGTGCGCGCGAAATCGGCGGGCGACTTGCCCTCGAGGGGCAGTCGTGCGGAGTCGGACTGCGTGAGGAGTTGGGTCAGGTAAGGCTGCGGGAAAGTCGGGAGGATCTTGGCCGAGGCGTAGTGGTGATGGATGCCATTGGCGAAGAAGACGCGCTTGGCGTACGTGACGAAGGCGTCCCAGTCGGCGCCGGAGCGCTGTCCCTTGTAGGTTTCCAGAATTCCCTCGAGGGTTTTGCGGACGAGGAGATTGTTGCGGTACTTCTGATCCCAGTAGATGTCGCGACCGGAGAGCCCGGCCTGGGTGAGGTAGTACGCGAGTTTCTTTTGATTGAGCGAAAGCTGTTCGAAGCCCGGCACTTGGTACCGGAGGACCTGGATGTCGGCGAAACGGTCGGCCTTGAACTCGAAGGCGGAAGGCGAGGAAGGTTCGGCGGCGATGGCGGTAGCGGTGGGGTAGGCGGCCGCGACACCGAGGATCGCGGCAACGAGATGACGGCGATGCATGCGTGAGACCTTCTGTGGTTTCGGCGATTTTGCCAGTGGGAAGGTTTTGGCGGATGCGAAAACCTTACCCTTGACGAGGGTGGTTCGGTTTGTAACGTCCGCTGACCACGTCGCCGGCCGGCAGTCAGTTTGCAGGCGGAGACGGGGTAATTCAAAGGCACGCCAGGGTAGCTCAGTGGTAGAGCAGAGGACTCATAAGCCTTTGGTCGCCGGTTCAATCCCGGCCCCTGGCACCAATTTTCGCTCATTCGCAGCGAATGAGACTGCGGCTGGCGGGCCAGCCAAGATTTGCGGAGCCTGCGATTGGTTTTCAGCGAGGGGGGCTTCCTGACGCTTGCTTCGTTTGGCGAGAAGCCGCAGCGGTCCTGTCGAAATCGCGGATGATCGTGAACGATTGTTAGGGGTGGTCGTCCGAGGGGTGATAGCGATTGGCCAGCGGATAGCCTTCAACGACGCTGGTGAGTTCCTTCCAATCCGCGCCGCGCTTGTCCCCGACGTCGTGGAACTTCACGCCGGCCTCCAACAGCCGCTCGTCGGCTGAGGCGCTGAAATAGCGGGTGCTGACGTCGTAGACCTGACCGGAATTCCTCATTTCCGCGAGCTGCCCGCGCAGGCGCAGGGTCGCTTCCGTCTCCCACCGGAAGCGCACCCAGCCCACAGTGCAGGCATTCGCAATCAGCAGCCCCGTCAGCCCCCACGCCACGAGCACCTGGCCGCGTGCCAGCCTTCCGCCGCTGAAGACGAAAATCAGCGGCACACAGGGCAGCAGCCAGAGTTGCGGGCCATAGCGCGGCCACCAGAGTGCCGGACTCACGAGCAGCGACGCCACGACTGCACTCGACACCAACATCAGCGCCCGGCGGCGTTGGTCCGTGACTGCCAGCCAAATCCCCAGCACCGAGGCCAGGACGAAGCATCCACTGAACAGCGGCCCGAAGCCCGCAACGCGCGTCTCGTGGTAGGTGTAAGCATAGAGATCCTCCTGGTGCGCTCCGAACGGCCACATCAGTGACGCTTCGCGGCCAACTCGATACGGTTGATTGCCGGGACGGCCGAAGATTGCGTATCCGAACCGCCCCAGCCGGCCCAGGGGCACCATGTTCTTTGGCGTCTCGCTGCGCTCGTTTGCCGCTTCGGGATCGCGGCCTGGATATCGCGCGGTGCCGAACACCGGATAAAACGGGTTACCGCGGAGCACTGAGTTGGTGACATACGGATTGTATCCCCAGCCGGCGGTGCCAGCCACAACGGTGGCCGCGGCCACAAGGACAAAGCTCCGGAATTGGCCTCGGCGGGAGAGGAAACACCACAGCGCCGCCGCCGCACCGACAAAGCAAAGAAACACCAGTCCGGTGAATTTGGCGTTGATGCACGCAATCGCCGCCGCGATCGCGGTGACCAGCACTGCCGGTCGCGCGCGACCGACCAGGCATGTCCAAGTCGCAGCCGCGGCGACGACGAGGAATGCGTACATGATCTCGTCGACCAGGAACGTCGTGAGCTCGCTGAGCACGACTGGGTTCAGCGCAAGGAGCGCCGCCAAGGCGTATGCGCGCCTGCGTCGCAGTCCCGCGTCGAGCGCCGCGCCCAGCACGGCGCAAACCAGAGCGGCAAACGCGAAACCATCGATCGCCTTGCCCAGCTCCACACGGCCAGTCGCGTCGAAGATCGCCGACGCGGCGTACCAGGGGCCTTTCGGATAGTGCCGGATCCATTCCTGCAGGTGCGCTGGAAAGGGGCGGAGCGGTTCGGTCAAAGGATCCCATCCTCTCGCCAGACTGAGGATCGCCGTCTGGTGGTACCACTCGCCGTCCCACGAAAAATCGTAATAGAACGCGGCCACCCCCGCCGCCGCGATTGCGATGATCAGGCTCCACAGCAACGGCCGGAGGCGATCCCATCGCGAAAGCCGTTCTCGCGCGGCCAGGAAATAACCGGTCGCGATCGCTCCGGCCAACGCCGCCGGTGCCACCCAACGCACCCCGACCCCACCGGCCAGCAGGCTCACCATCGCGCCGGCGTGGAGCAGGCAAAACAACACCGAGAAAATCGCCGCGATGATCCAGCAGACAGATCCCGGCGATCGGGTTTCCGGTCGAACCTGGCT
>JAJYAR010000158.1 GCA_021779435.1 bacterium | reverse complement strand
ACGCCGGCGAGGTAGCGCTCGGAACGGTTGCCATAGGCGTCACCCCAAAGCTCGGGCTTCTCCAGAGCCGGAACATACGGGACTGTTGCGAGGGCCTTGCCGGTGGCGCCCTCGAAGACGGTCAGGAACTCGGGTCCGCTGAGGATGCGTCCGGCAAAGGCGAAGTTGTGCGTGCCATCCGGGTTGGTGATCATCGTGCCGTCGGGCCCGCGCTCGCTTCCGGTGGTGTCACGGTGCGTGGCCATGCCGGTCTTGGCGACCCAGTCGGCCTTGGCATCGCCGATCACCTTGCCGGTTCCGTCAACGGTGCCGTCGGCGGTCTTGCAGATCATCTCGGCTTTGCCGTCACCATCGAAGTCATACACCAGAAACTGGGTGTAATGGGCGCCCTCGCGGATGTTCTTCCCGAGGTTGATGGACCACAGCATCGTGCCGTCGAGTTTGTAGGCCTGGAAGACAGGAGCGTCGGTCTCACCGGCGGCGGAGTTGTCGCGGCCGCGGCCGGTCATGTGCACGACGATCTCGTACTCGCCGTCGCCGTCGAGGTCACCGACCGAGGTATCGTTGGCGGTGTAGCCCTCGGGCGTCTTCAGGGGGATCGAAAGGTAGGGGAGCGGGGCTGCGTTGGCCGCCAGAGTGAAGGAGGCGCTGGGCTCCTGCTCGACACCGTTGAGCACGGGGCGGACGAAGTAGGAAGTCTTGCCGGAGAGATCGGCCGAAACATCGACGAAACACGTCGCGCCCGTGATCGGCTCCGCGTTGAGCTTTACCGGTTCGGCGGCATTGCCGGCTCCGCCACGGCCGCCGCGCGCGCCTCCCGGACCACCGGGCCCGCGCTGGCCTTGCGGACGTGGAGCGCCCTCGGGAGCGGCTGCCTCGGCTGCATTCGGACCACCGGCGCGGGCTCCGGGCGCGAAGCCCGGCGCGCCGCCGCCGAAGCCCATCCGCGCACCGCCTTCGGACTTGCGATACAGGTTGAAAGCGAGGCTGTCGGCGTCGGTCCCCAGGACGCGCCAGCTGACGAACACCTTTCCGTCAGGTTCAGGAACGGCGACGACGCCGCGGCCGAGGTTTTCCATATGCCGCTGGCCGTGAGCCAGGGGCAGCAAGGCGCCGAGCACGGCGCAGGTGAGCAGTCGACGCAGCAAACGATGGGTGGTCATGGTGTGAAGAGAAGGGGTTGAAGCGCTTACCTTGCCGTGGCGATGCGGACGCGGTTGCCCGAATTCATGCCTTCGCCCGGATGGATTGGGGTCGAAGCGCCAGACGGCTGAACACAGCGTGCGATGCGCCAGCACGTGAAGGACAGTCAGAACGAAAAATCCATGGGTGCCTCGGTCATTTTTATGGAGGTCGCGAGCAAGCTTGCGACTTGCGGCACACGGCGGCGCTTCACGCGGCGCGGTCAACGACCGTTTGTCACCCAATGGGTGACAAAACAGCAGCCGGGCCAAGGGGTGGCCCCTGAAGATTGTCACCTAATGGGTGACAAAAGCCCGGAGGGAAAGGGGGCGGAGGGGCCGCGAAACTGTCACCCAATGGGTGACAAAACCGGCGCGGCGGTCGCTATCTGACCTCCGCGCGGAATGGCGCAGCGGGGAGGCCTTCGCCGTTGAACAGGTTGCAGCCCTCGGGATAGTTCGACCAGGCGTAGCGGACTGCGGTCGGGGTGGCGACGTCCGGGCTGGAGACAAGGACCGTGTTGCCGTCGATATGGGCCGTGGCGGGGGCGAATTTCCCGTCCGAGCCAGCCACTTCGAACGTCTTGAGATCGCCACCGTGGTCGGACAGCCCGCCGGTCGTGTGGGTGAACGTCAGCCGGAGCGCGCCACCCATGGACGTGACGCCGGAGAGCTCGGGACCGGAATATTCGATCTTCCGGCCGTAGGTGTTCGCGAGCGCGATCCGGCAGAGCCGTGCGCCAACGTCCTGCTTGTTCTTCGGGTGGACGTTGCCGGCGTCTCCGATGTCGATCGTGACGGCCATTCCGGTGGCGGGCAGCTTCAACGCCTGGGCCTGGAATTCACGGACTTCGGGTGAGTTGCTGTTCGCGCGAAGCGAGGCGAGCTGGCAGAAATAGAAAGGAAGGATGCCGGCGCCGGATTCGCGGTTCCAGAGTCTGCGCCAGTCGTTGATGAGCGTCTCGTTCCAGACGGGGAAGAGCTCGCGCGAGCCGGTGATCGACTCGCCCTGATACCAGAGAACCCCGCGGATCGCGAAGGGCACGACGGGTGCGATCATGCCGTTGAACATCACCGTCGGATTGTGCTGATCCTGCACCGGGTCCGGCTTCGGCTGACGCGGAGCGCGCTTCTTCTCGGCTTTCGCCTTCTCGGCGGCGGCGGTCCACATCTTCATCTCCTCCTCTGAGGGCGGGGTATGGGCCTTCACCTTCGCGTCGAATTCGTCGAGAGCCGGCTTCAACTGCGGATTCGCCTCGATGGCCTCGCGACGGATCCATGCCTGAGCCGTGCTGGCACCGTAGGTAAGCGTCACGATCCCGACGGGAACGTTCAGCGCGCGCTGGAGATCGCGGGCGAAGAAATAACCGACCGCCGAGAACTCGCGGACGTTTTCGGGTGTGCAGACCTTCCATGCTCCGGCGACATGCGCCTGCGGCTCATACGCGCGCTTCCACTCACCGGTGAACATGCGGATCAGCGGATAGCTGGCGGCAGCCACCTCCTCCGCCTCGTTGTTGACCCCTGCGAAGTAGAACTTGTCGGTCTTCGCGACCGTGAAATCCATGTTCGACTGGCCCGATGCGAGCCAGACCTCGCCGACGAGGACGTCACTGAGCTCAATCGGTTCCTCGGTCCTGGACCCCCGCACGACGAATGTGCGTCCCTCGGTCGAGGCCGTGAGCGAGCCGAGAGCGACCTTCCATTTGCCATCCTGACCGGCGGTCGCCGAGCTCTTCTGCCCCGCAAACTCGACGGTGACCTTCTCGCCGGCGTCGGCGTTGCCCCAGACCGGAACGGGCATGTCGCGTTGGAGCACCATGTGGCTGGTGAACGGGCTCGCGAGGTCGACCTTGGCGGACGCGAGCGGAGCGATGACGAGAAGCGCGGAGGCGAGATAGGCGAGTTTCATAGAGCGAAGATCGAAGATCGAACATCGAACAACCAACGCCCAAGTGGCCAGGCCGCGGCGCCATTTGTAGGAGCGAAGTCATTCGCGATCAGAAGGGCTCACGCGAAGGCGCAAGGCCGCGCGACGGTGTCAGAGCTTTGGGTTTCCGTCGGGTGTGTTGACGGCGGGGTTCATCTCGAGGCCGGTGATCTTGAGAACAAAGCCGTATTTCGGCGCGACGTTGGCGGGGAGCTGGACCGACATGCCGTGTTCGTCCTGAATGAATTTCAACTCACCTGCGGCGCCGAGCATCGTGACCCGCGCGATGCGTCCCTCGACGCCGGGTGCGCCGGTGGCGAGCGAGGTCAGCGTGAGCGCGTTGTCCGCCGGATATTTGCTGAGGACGATCGCGTAGAGGGCATCGCCCTTGACCGAGTAACGGATGTGTGGGCCGGAGTCGCCTCGTGCACCTCCGACGCCGAAGGTAATCCAGTTGTGCGTGCCGTAGATCGCCTCACCGTTGATCTCGAGCCACTGGCCGACGCCGAGGAGCGTGTCCTGCTGTGCCTGGGGAATGGTGCCATCGGCCTTCGGCGAGAGGTTGAGAAGCAGCACGCCATTCTTGCTCACGGTGTCGGCGAGGGCGTTGATGATGTTCGCCGGACCGGCGACGGTCATCCCGTCCGTATAGCCCCAGGTGCTGCCGATCGGATGGTCGACCTGCCAGGCGCCGGTGCGGATGCCGGCGGGGGAGCGGGAGCCGATCTTTTCGAAATCGATGATCGAGCCGATGGTCTGGAGGTTCGAACCGCTGGGAGCGTAGGCCGCCTTCTTGGTGCTGAGTGACACCTCTTTTCCCCACTGTGCGGCGCGGTTGTAGTAATAGGCCGCAACCCGCAGCTTGAGCGCGTCGAGGTAGCGAATGTCGACGCCGTTATCGAACCACAGCATGTCGGGCTGGTACTTCTCGATCAGCTCGACGTTGCGCTCGTACCAATTGACGAGGAACCGCTCGCAGGCGGCGTCGCTGCGATCGGCGACGTTGTAGAAATCCGCCCACTTGGGATCGAACAGGTCGGCCTTCCTGGCCTTCAGGTCCGCGAGCAGCTGCTTCTGCGGATTGATGAACTGGAAGTTCTCGATGCCGTGGTTCGAGACGCCGAACTTCATGCCCTGCGCGCGGACGGCTTTTGCGAGTTCTCCGATCAAGTCGCGCTTAGGCCCCATCGCCTTTGCGTTGAAAGGCGTCACCTGACTGTCCCAGAGCGCGAAGTTGTCATGATGCTGCGCCGTCGGAATGACGAACCTGGCGCCCGCCTTCCGGAAAAGCTCGGCCCAGGCGTTCGCGTCGAACTTCTCCGCGGTGAACATCGGGATGAAGTCCTTGTAGCCGAACTTGTCCTGCGGCCCGAAGTGCGACACGTGCCATGCGCTGTCGGCAGCGTACATGTGTTTCTCATACCACTCGTTGTGGTGAGCGGGGACGGCATACAGCCCCCAGTGCATGAAGAGCCCGAACTTCGCCTCGTAGAACCAGGCCGGGACGCGGTAGTTCTGCTTCAGCGAGTCCCAAGTCGGCTGGAACGGTCCCGGTGGCAGTGCTGACGTGATCTGTTTCACGGCGGCCTCGACGACCTCCGCGCGGGTTTCGGGCGCCATGTCGTACCCATCCGTCGCATTGCCACCGGCGGCCAGGAGGGCGGCCTGGGTTGGCTGGGCGTCGCCGGCTGACTGGGCGATTGCCGGCAGGCAGCCTGCGGCACTGGACGCGAGGAACGCAATGAGCCGACGGAAGGAGCGGGTCGAAGGAGACATGGAGGTATCTGGAACGGTTTGGGGTCTGCCAGGCGCGCTTGCGCTTGGCTGCTGGAACGACGTCGATTCAGACATCGCGCGCATGGCACCTCAAGCGCGAGCTGCCGGCATCCCCATAAAGGAGGATAGCCCGCCTCGAGCGTCGGATGGCGTCATCCGGTGCCCGGATGTGCCGCCAACTCAGATGCGGCGGCGGACGACCGCACGCGAAGTGCAGGCGTCACGCCGCGGGGGTAACCTCACTTCGCGCCGGCAGGTTTCTGGTACGCCGCGAGCGGGTTCTCGGGAAGTGCGGCGAGGGCGGTGGCGACAACCTCGGCATTGAGCTCGGCCCCTGCCGCAGTCGTGTGCGTGTGTTCGTCCGCGAACAACGCGTTCACCTTGGCTTCGCCCAAGGCGTCGTAGCGTTGGGCGATCAGCTCGTTGAGATCGAGGAACGGAACCTTCTCCGAGGCCGCAACCTGCTGCGCCCAGCCGGCGTGGGTGTCCTTGCTCCGCGCAATCTTGCCGTCTTTCCAGATCTTCCTTGGAACGAGCGAGCAGACGATCGGCGTGGCCCCGCGGGCGCGAACATCGGCGATGTCCTGGCGAAGATACCAGCCCCACGTGTGCAGGGTGTATGTCTCGTTGGTTTTCGCGTTCTGGCGTTCGGCGGTCTCCTCGCCAATCCCCGGCAGCGGACCGCGGGAACCGTTGTCGTTATGGCCGAACTGGATCATCACGAAGTCGCCGGGTTTGACCATGGAGAGCAGGCGGGGCCAGTGGCCGGTGGTGATGAAACTCTGGACGCCGGTGCCGCCGACGGCGCGATTCACCACGTTGATTTTCGAAGGATCGAAGTACCTGCCGATGGAGTCGCCCCAGCCCCACTGGCCGTTGGAGCCATCGCCGTTGCCGTTGCGAACGGTCGAGTCGCCGGCGAGGAAGAGCGTGGGAAGCTTGGGGTCGACGGGGAAGGGGAGTCGAAGCCAGGCGATCCCCTCCGCCGGAACCGCGGCGCCCTTTTCGGAGAGGACCTTGTCGATCGGATTCGGACGAAGTCCCTTGAGCAGGCTGACGATGGTGCTGGCGTACACGTCGGACGCCTCGGGGTTGAAGTGCGTGTGATCCCGCGGGTAGAACGCCTCCACCTTCTGCTGGCCGAGTGCCTCCCACTTGTCGGCGATGGTGTTGGTGAGGAGGATGGCGTCGGCGGCATTGGAGACCAGCATCAGGACGTCGGGGTTGGCCCGGCGGATCTTCTGGACGACCGGGCTGAGATCGGTGGCGGTGGACGGGTAGGGTTCGTCGAGGACGACTTTATAGCCGTTCTCTTCGGCCAGCTTTTTCCACTGGGTGGCAAATCCTTTGCCCCAGTCGCCGTTTTCATAGACGAAGGCCAATTTCTCCACCTTGGTGCCGAACTCGGCCTGCATGTCTTTCAGGAAGGTGAACTGATCGCGGGTCCACCAGGAGTCTTTGGCGGCGATGCGGAAGACGTTCTTGAAGCCCTGCTCGGTGATCTTGTCGGCGACCGAGACCGGGACGATGAAGGGGATGCCGTAGCGTTCGGCCACCGCGGTGGTCGGATAGGTGACGGCGCTGTTCCAGCAGCCGGTGAGGACGTTGACCTTCTCGGTATTGATCAGCCGTTCCGCCTCGGCCACGCCTTTCTCCGGTTTCGATTCGGAGTCGGCATAGATCAGTTCCAGCTTCATGCCGCCGAGCGACTTGATGCCGCCGGCGGCGTTGATCTCCTCCACCGCC
>JAJYAR010000157.1 GCA_021779435.1 bacterium | reverse complement strand
CCTCGTTGCGTTCGGCGGCGGACTCGAGACCGTGCTCGCGGAGGCGCGCAAGTTCGGAACGGGCATCGTGTCGGCGAATCAATTTCTCGATCAGTATCCCGCCGACATGCGGGCCGCGATCCTCGCCGTGGGCACGCACGTGTTCTTCCAGCTCTCGAGTTCCGACGCCCACCAGATGGCCGCGGCGCTCGACGGCGGAAAGCCCTTGGGCGAACTTCTGAAGAACCTCCCGCGCCGCCATATGGTCGTCAAAACCACGCACGAGCGGTGGCGCGAAGGCGTCGTGCCGAGGATCCTCGAACCGAAGACCGATGGCGCCGATCTTCAAACGCGCGCCGAAGCCCGCTATGGGCGCATCCGGCAGGACATCGAGAACGATATCCGCGAGCGGCAACGGGCAGCGGGCCGCCGGAATCGCGAGGTGCTCAATGACTGGGAATGACCGGAAAGGCATCATCCTGCAGGACCGCGACCGGCACCTGCTGCGGGAACTCGCGGTCATGCGCGTGATCGACCGCGAGCAGGCGAAGGTTGTCGCCGGATTCGGATCGACCACGCGAGCGAACGCTCGATTGCTTGCATTGACGAACGCCGGGTTTCTCCGCCGGTATTTCCTCGGCACCGTCGGCGGGGCGCGCAAGTCGCTCTACCTCATGTCGGAGAAGGCGGCGGAACTCGTCGGCGTCCCCTACCGTGGCCCGCGCCGGGTGAGCAGTCAGATTCTCGCGGCGGATTTCTTCGCGATGCACCAGATGGAAATCAACGACGTGTATTGCTCCGTGAAGTACCGGCCGGCGGCGGACGGCAGGGCGCGGCTCACGCGGTGGGAGAGCTTCTACGAGCCCATCGCTCCGGGCGCCGCGCTCATTCCCGACGGATACGCCGAGATCGCAACGCGCGAGCGAATCATTGCGGCATTCCTCGAAGTCGATCGCGGGAACGAATCGCGGTCCGTCTGGCGGCGGAAGGTGGATGCGTATCTCGCCTACGCCCTCTCGGGAAACTTCCCGCAGCGTTTCGGCCAAGAACGCTTCCGCGTGATGGTGGTCGCGAACTCGGAAAGCCGCGTCGCTTCGCTCCGCAGGACGACCGCGCGCGTGACCGAACGGATTTTCTGGTTTGCCGCCCGCCATGCGCTGCGCCAGGACGGATTCTGGGCGGCGATCTGGCAGCGACCGACCGGCGACGCCCGGGAAGGTTTCTTCGAGTAACTCCCATGCGGTACTGCTTCAATTGCAACCATCTCACCCCGGGTGAACCGATCTACTGCGAGCACTGCGGTCGCAGCTACAACGTCAAGCTTTGTCCCCGCCAGCATCGGAATCCCCGCACCGCAGACGTGTGCTCGCGGTGCGGGAGCCGCGACCTTTCAACGCCGCAGCCCCGGGTGCCGTGGTGGGTGCCCCTCGTCGAGTTCCTGCTCACGGTCATTCCCGGCGCCATCCTCACGTTGATCTCCGTTTCCGTCGCCTACTTGCTCCTTGTGGCGGTCCTCCGCGATCCCCGGATGATCTCCACCCTCATCCTCCTCGCGATTCCCTTGGGAACGCTCTGGTGGTTGTGGTCCGAGATCCCCCCGACGCTCCGGACGTGGATATCTCGCCTCCTGCGCCATCGGCGCGAAGGCGGAGAAAGGAAAGAAAACCCGTGAACCGACGCGGAATTCCACGCAGCTCGGGTCTGCCCGAAACCCGGAACGTGAACGAACGCTTGGGCATTCCGGCCCATCCCTCCGGGCTTAGCTACCCGCAGCGGTACCCGTACCTGGAAAACGCTTCGCTCGGGGAGCCCCTCTCGATTGCCGAGGCGGCCCGCCTGATCGGCTGCTCGCCGTGGACCGTCCGGCAGACGCTCATCCCAATGGGTCTCCCGGTCTTCCGGTCCGGGGCGAGCGGCAAGCTGATCTTCTATCGCGATCAGGTTGTCCGCTGGATCCAGTCCCGACAAGGAGGCAACCCGTGAGTCTCTTCAAGCGAGGCGGCGTCTGGTGGGTCTACCTCACCCGCGACGGCGTCCGCCATCAGCAGTCCACCGGCACGGGGAACCGCAAGCAGGCGGCGATCATCGCGGCGAAGTTCGCCGAGGAACTGAACGACCGGCGGTTCCAGATCGTCCGGTCCGATCCCCGACTCACCTTCGCCGAGCTCGCCGCGGAGTTCCTCGCGAGCGGTTCCGCCCGGCCCCATCACGCCTACCACCTGAAGTTCCTGCTCCCGTTCTTCGCCGAGATTCCGGTGGTGCGCATCACGAAGTCGCTCGCCGACGACTTCCGGAGCGAGCGGCGGCGGCGCAACCCGGCGATCAAGGACGCGACGATCAACCGCGATCTCTCCGCCCTGCGCCGCATCCTCTACTGGGCGCAGGACGAGCAGCGCATCCCGGCAAATCCGCTCGCCCGCCTCAAGATGGCGCGGGAGCGGCGCACCCGGCGGCAGATCCTGAGCCTCACCGAGGAAAAACTGCTCCTCGGCGCGGCGACGGCTCACCTCTCCGCCATGATCCTCATGGCGCTCGACACCGGCATGAGGCGCGGCGAGATCACGGGACAGCGCTGGGAAGACGTCGACCTCGCGCAGAACGTGCTCTTTGTCACGCGCTCCAAGACGCCCGAGGGCGAGTCGCGGGAGATCCCTCTCACGGAGCGGCTCGCCGCCTTCCTGCGGGAGCGCTCCGAACCCGCGGGCCTCGTCATCGACTTCAAGGGCCATCCGGTCCGCATCGTGAAGCGCTCCTGGGCCACCGCGCTCCGGAACGCCGGGGTGCGCCACGTGCGCTTTCACGATCTCCGCCACACCTTCAACACGCGCCTGATGGAAGCGGGCGTCCTTCAGGAGATCCGCATGGCCCTCATGGGCCACTCCGCGGGTTCACGCATGCAGTCCGTATACACCCACATCGAGCTACCGGCGAAGCGCGAAGCGATCCAGAAGCTCGAACGATGGGTGCGGGAACAACAACCGAAAGAGGAGTACCAAGGCTATGCCAACTCAGAAATCAAGTGACGCGAAAGCAACCCCGGCCAAGCCGGAGCGCAAGAAATGGATCAAGAAATCACCCGTCGAGGTGGTCTTCGAGCAGGCGGACAAGCTGAAAGGCGAAATCGCCGAGCTCGAAGGACAGCTCGCGGCGAAGCGCCGCCAGCTGCAGAAGTTCGAAGAGGCGCGCAAGCTCTTCGAGTCGGCGTAACGGTATGCGACAACCGCTCCTTACCGACGATCTCCGCAGCCGCCTGCCGGGACTCCGGTCCCAACAGGCGGAACCGGACCCGGTCGTCTACGCGAAGTTCTTCCTGCCCGGCACCGAACGGACGTGGTACTTCATCGAGGGCGCGGCGCAGGACGACGACTTTCTGTTCTTTGGCTTCGTCGTGGGTCTCGAAAGCGACTTCGGGTATTTCCGGCTCTCCGAACTGGAGAGCGTCCGAAACCCGTTCGGCCTCACCGTGGAACGGGACCACTCGTTCCGCGAAGGCAGGCTCACCGACGTAGTCCCGGCGCCGGAAGACTAACCGGCACCGTGAGGCCAGACATGCTCTGGCCTCTTTTTTTCGCCGATCCCCGCGGGGACGGCGACGGCAGCAACGAAACTCACTGAGGTGAACATGATGTACACACAACTTCCCGCTCCTGAATATGCCCCGCCGGTCGCGTCGCCCGCCAGGGCCGCGCCCCGGTTCAAGGCGCTCTTCCTCTTCTGGCTCCTCGCCGCCTTCGGCTCCGGCACCTACTGGGCGCTCCGCCACGGCGCTCCCCAATCCGGAGCCCAGGCTCACGCCCTCCCCGCCGTGACACCGCCGCTCGCGCCCGACTTCGGCAAGCATCTCGCCCGCGCCGCGGCGGACGCGAACCTGGCCGAAGCCGGCATCCGGCGGAGCGAGGAGCAGCTGCGGCACGCCCTCGCCCTCACGGACAACCCTACTGAAGCCCGGCATCTCCACGGCGCGCTCGTTGACCTCGAGGCCGCGCACCAGCGCATCCTCGCCGACCGCGACGAACTCGATTCACTCAACTTACTTACGAAAGGAACAACCCAATGAAGTTATTGCAACTCCCCTGTGATACCCGGCAGATCGCGCCGCGTCTCGTGATCCATGAGACGAAGGCGCTTGCGCGCCGGAACGGCAACCCCACGATCGTCGTGCGGCGCGCGCCGGTAGTGGCGCTCACGGTCCGCGAGCGGACCGCGCCCGCGCCGATACCGCAGCTCCCGCCACCGCAAACCTATGCCGCGGAACGGGCGGACGGCTTCGTGTCGCGCCTGTTCGGCGCGAGCCTGAACGGCGGCTCGGCGATCGAGATCGAGCTGCCTTTCGGCACGCCGCGTTTCACGAATGCCGCGACCCTCAGGCAACTCCTCGGCGGCAAGCCGGGAGACCGGCTCCTGCGGAATACCCAAAACGGAACGTGGGAGATCTGCGAGGACAGCCTGCGGGTGGACCTGCTCGACCAGCACGTGCAGTTCCGCGTGGGACCCGTCGCCGTGTATTCCTGATCCCGGCTCTTGCGGCCAGTCATGAAGGCGGGGCGCACCATGTCCCCGCCCGTACTTCGGAGATGAACCATGTCGATACTTGAATTCCTTGTCTTGAGCGGCAGCATCGCGTCGTTGCTCTATGCAATCGCTCCGGTGCTCATTCCCCCGCTCCACTACCTCGCGTCGGCACTATTCGGACGGATCGATGAAACCCTCGACGCCTACCACATTGCCTGGCAACGCCGGGCGGACCGCACCGCCGCAGAGACGGGCGAACGCCGCTCGCGCGAGGCATTCTTCGAGTGGCTCGCGTCCCGCGCCGGCGTCGCAGACTCCGACGAAGCCCTCGACCATGACCTTATCGAGGCCCAGCGTCTCACGCCGCTCATCCGCCACCTCCTGCAGGAGGAAATCCCGGCAGCGGTGAAGCGGTGCAACGGGCTGCACTACCGGATGGCGCTCTTCTCCGGCGCCATACACCTGCGCGAAATCGCCGCAGAGCCCGAATGCCTGATCCTGCGCCGGAACACGGTCGATCTCCTGCGCCAGAGCGATGGCCTCCTGCGGCAGTATCCGTTGCGCCTGCGGCTCGAGGCCGACGACCTCCTCCATGCGTCGATCGCCATTCGGAAGAGCCTTCTGCCTACCTGCAGCCGGTGCCCCTATATCCACCAGACGGTTACGGACGCCGGAGAACGGTGCCCGACGGCTCAACTGATCCACATCGAGGCGCGGCCGTGAGACGGGACGAGCTTTCATGGTTCTCCGGCCAGTTGCCGGTGATCGGCCCGGTGCGCCAGGCGGCGCTCCTGGCGTCGCAGGCGGCCGTTATCGGCCTCGGACGGATCGGAACGAGCGCGGCGCTTGCGCTTCACGCCGCGGGCGTGGGAAAGCTCGTCCTCATCGATCCGCAACGGCTTGAGGATGAACAGATCGGGCCGATGTGGTTCCTGCGGCGGGACCAGATTGGCACGCCGAAAGTCCGTGCGGTGGCCGACCTCCTACGGGATCGCCCGTACGGGCGGGTCGAACCAGTGCTATCGACCGCCGAAGCTCCGGAGACGGCTGATATCATCCGGCGATCCGGCATCGTTCTCTCATGCGCGAACACGATCTCGGCGCGACTCAAGACCGAGCGGAACGCCATCGCGCACGGAGTGCCGGTCGTGCAGGCCGCAGCGTTTGACGGCAGGGAGCGCCTAGGCGGAATCGTGACGGTCCGCCTTCCGGAGACGCCGGACCGCGCCTGTTTCGGGTGCCTCGCGGCCGATTCCGGAGCCATCCAGAGAGGCGAAGGACTCCTCACCACGGTGACGTCCCTGCTTGGCGTGCTTGCCGCCCACCTTGCCACTCTGATTATCAGTTCTCCCCATGGCGGGATTCCGGACCGTAGCATTTTTGTCCTGAATGGTTCTACCGGAACCGTGGAAGCGCTCACCGTTAGGCGACGGCCGGATTGCCCGATCTGCGGGGCGCCGGCGTGATTTCGTCGATGGGAGGCCTCCTCGTCCTCGGCCTCAGCATCGTAGGCATCCTCACAATCGTTGCGCCCAGCGCGGCATCAGTCGCCGCCAAACGTATCGGCGTCGCATGCCTTGTCGTCCTCGTCGCAAGCACATTCTCATCGGGCTTCGGCGGCGGGTTCACAGGGGTGATGATCGTGCTCGCGGCCTTTGCCGGGGTGATCGGCGCGGTGCTCTATGTTTTCGATCCAGCGCGTGGCATAGTCGTCTGGACGAAAACCGTCCGTATGCTCGCAGCTCTTCTCGTGCTGCGGATCTCAGTCGCCATGCTTTGGGCTTCGGCCATCGAAAAGGCGCTCCTGATTGCAGTTGCTGCCACCCTGTTGTTCGCGACGCTTCGCCGTCCGACGAACGGATGACCGGACGGGCCGCGGGATGAGCACGTCGCGCTTATTGCTCTCCCAGTGTTGGAACACCTTGACGGCGCGGGGGCGAGCGTGGGCACTGCTATAAACCGCCCATCGTGGGTGAGAACGTCTGGCAATCAACATCTCAGTTCACCTTTCTCACAGCGACGTCGCTTGGGTGTTATCGGCGGAGAATGGTAAACTTCAAAGGACCCACCGGCAGATTTTGCGCCATGATTCGTGGCGTTTGAAGAAAATGCTAGATTCTATGCTGCGTCGCAACGCTGTCGGCCTTGCGTATCGTACATGACCGTGCCTTCGC
>JAJYAR010000156.1:1128-6665 GCA_021779435.1 bacterium | reverse complement strand
GATGACGGAGGACCGCTACGCGCTGCCCAACACCCAGACGCATTGGTCGATGGAGGGCCGTGACCTTGTCCGCGAAGCGAACCTCGACGAGTACAAGGAGAACCCCGGGTTCGTCGGCCAGATCGGCATGGAGGCGCACTCGCCCTCGATCCTTGGGACCACGGGCGAAGCCATGACGCCGCAGCAGCGCGCAACGTTGATTCCGCGCGGAAGCTCGCTGTACCAGACTCCCAACGCCGGGATGGTGAAAGGTGCGTTCGATGGCGTCCACCAGTGGGGCATGTCGATCGACCTCAACACCTGCATCGGCTGCAACGCATGTGTGATAGCCTGCCAGGCGGAGAACAATGTTCCAATCGTCGGCAAGGAGCAGACGCTGCGCGGCCGGCAGATGCACTGGATCCGCATCGATCGGTACTTTTCGGACGGCGAAATCGATTCCGCGGCTTTCGGCGGCGAGGGAAACGAGAAGCTCCCCGAAGATCCGCAGGTTTCGCTCCAGCCCGTTGCATGCGTTCACTGCGAACTCGCGCCGTGCGAGACCGTGTGTCCTGTCAGCGCGACGGTTCACGACGCCGAGGGCCTTAACGTCATGGCCTACAACCGCTGCATCGGCACGCGGTATTGCGCCAACAACTGTCCGTACAAGGTTCGCCGGTTCAATTATTTCGACTGGAATCAGCGGCAGCTCGACAGCCTCTACCTCGGGCCGCTTGGGCCGAAGGGCATGCCTGAACTGGTGAAGATGGTGAAGAACCCGGAGGTGACCATCCGCATGCGTGGCGTGATGGAGAAGTGCACGTACTGCGTGCAGCGGGTCGAGAACGGAAAGATCCGCCACAAGGTGCGGATGGCCCAGGCTGGAACGCCGGGCGAAGTGGCGGTGCCGGACGGCAACATCGTCCCGGCGTGCGCGCAGACCTGCCCCGTCGATGCGATCGTCTTCGGAAATCTCCTGGATCCCAACAGTGCCGTTTCGAAGATGAAGGCACGCGAGCGGGAGTACTCACTTCTCGGTTACCTGAACACGCGTCCGCGGACGACGCATTCCGCGCGAATCCGGAATCCAAATCCGAAAATGCCCGACTACGGAAAGCTTCCGCTCAGCCGGGTGGAGCAGTCCCGCAAGAGCTCGCCCGGAGCGGAAACGGGTGAGGGGAGCGGACATGGCAACGGTCCCGAGGCGCCCTCGCAGCGCGGCGAGACCAAGGCGCCTGCCAGGGCGGACGGCGGACATGCCGGCCTGAATCCGGCTGCCACCGGTGGAGGACTCAGCTGATGGCCCACGCCGACAACGACCCGGTCCCGGCGGTTGTCGCCGAGGTTCATGCCGCCGCCGTTCCGCGGGCGGTTCTGGTCGCGAACGACCGGAGCTTCCACTGGATCACGGAAAAGATCTGCGGAATCATTGAAGGCAAGACCCCCGTCTGGTGGTGGTGGTGCTTCCTTGTCGCGTGCTTCATCGCGTCGTTCACCGTCGCGGGAATCACGTACCTGGTATCCACCGGGGTCGGCGTCTGGGGGCACCGCAGCCCGGTGAACTGGGGATGGCCGATCGTGAACTTCGTGTTCTGGATCGGCATCGGCCACGCGGGAACGCTCATCTCGGCGATCCTTTGCCTGCTGCGGCAGAAGTGGAGGACGTCCATCAACCGGGCCGCCGAGGCGATGACGATCTTCGCCGTCGTGTGCGCAGGCATCTTCCCGGTATTTCACGTCGGTCGCGTCTGGTACGCCTGGTACCTGGCGCCGGTTCCGAACTACAACGCGATCTGGCAGAACTTCCGTTCGCCGCTGGAGTGGGACGTGTTCGCAGTCTCCACGTACGGCACGGTGTCGGTCCTTTTCTGGTATGTAGGCATGATTCCGGACCTCGCGGTGCTGCGCGACCGGTTCTACAAGGCCGGCAACCGGATGCGTTCATTCCTGTACGGGCTGTTCGCGATGGGCTGGCGCGGGTCGAACCGGCACTGGAGCAACTATGAGATGGCCTATCTCATCCTTGCCGGCGTCGCCACGCCGCTCGTGTTGTCGGTTCACACGATCGTGTCGTTCGACTTCGCGGTGTCGCTGATCCCCGGCTGGCATACGACGATTTTCCCGCCGTACTTCGTGGCCGGCGCGATCTTCTCGGGCTTTGGCATGGTGCTCACGCTGATGCTGCCCCTCCGCGCCATCTACCATCTCGAGGACCTGATCACGCAGTATCACATCGACTGCATGTGCAAGATCACCTTGGCGACCGGCACGATGGTTGGGTACGCGTACGCCATGGAGTTCTTCATCGCGTGGTACGGCGCGAATCCCTACGAGGGCTTCACCTTCATCAACCGTGCGTTCGGCAACTACGCCTGGGCGTACTGGATCATGATCTCCTGCAACGTGATCACGCCCCAATTCTTCTGGTTCAAGGCGGTGCGTCAGAACACGACCATGGTCTGGGTACTTTCCATCTTCGTGAACGTCGGTATGTGGTTCGAGCGCTTCGTCATCATCTGCACTTCGCTGACTCGAGATTTCCTGCCGTCGAGCTGGGGTGTGATGAGCCCGTCGATCGTGGACATCTTCACCTTCTTCGGAACGTTCGGAGTGTTCTCCGTCCTGTTCCTGCTTTTCATCCGCTTCCTTCCGATCATGCCGATGGCGGAGCTCAAGGCCGTCACTCCGCAGGCGGATGTGCACGGCGGGCACGATCTCCCGTCCGGCGACAAGCGCACCGATCTCGGCGATCCGGTGATCCGGGAGGCGCACGACTGATTCACGACCATGGCTGAGAAAACATACGGCCTGATCGCCACCTTCGAGCGCCCCGTCGATCTCTACCACGCCGCGGAGAAAGTCCGCGACGCGGGGTACCGGCACTGGGACTGCATCACCCCGTTTCCCGTCCATGGCCTCGACAAGGCGATGGGACTGCGGCGTTCGATCGTTCCCCGGATTTCACTCGTGGGGGGCGTCACCGGATTTGCCACCGGCATGTCGCTGATCTGGTTCGCGAACGCATATGCGAATCGGCTGCTGATCGGCGGAAAGCCGTTCTTCAGCCCGATGTTTGCCTTCCCGGTGAGTTATGAGCTGACGATTCTGTTCACGGCGTTTGCCACGATCATCGGGATGTTCGTCCTGAACCGGCTTCCGATGCACTACCACCCGGTGCTAAAGTACGACGACATCGGGCGCGGGATGGACGACACGTTCTTCATCGTGATCGAGGCGCGCGATCCTCGTTTCAACCTGACCAACACCCGGGCGCTGCTCGAGCGGGCGGGCGGGCAGAAAATTCAGGAACTGGAGATGTAGCCATGCGTAACGTCTACCTTGTCACACTCCTCGGCTGCATCCTGCTCGTGTCGTTCCTGGGCGTGCGTGGGATTCCGTTCACGCATGCGCCGATGGATGTGTTCCCTGAATGGCTCTTCCCCGGGATGAGGTACCAGCCGAAGCTTCGCCCGCAGTCGGAAAGCGCGTTCTTCGCGGATGGGCGCGCGGATCGGATGCCGCCTTCCCACACCGTCGCACGCGGCATGTTGAACGACGACGATGCGCTTTACCGTGGCAGGGACGCCGCAGGCCAGTTCGTCTCGGGCTTCCCGGCGGCGCTCAAGGTCGACATGCCCTTCATGGAACGCGGTCGGCAAAGGTACACGACCTTCTGTGCGCCCTGCCATGGCGCAAACGGTGCCGGCGACGGCATCATGGCGAAGTACGGCATGGGGACGCTTGCCGGCAACGGCAACTATCACTCGGACCGGATCCGGACCATGCCGGACGGGCAGATCTTCGACACGATCACGAACGGATCGGCGAGCAAGGTGATGTTCCCGTACGGAGACAAACTCTCGGCGGAAGATCGCTGGGCCGTCGTCGCGTACGTTCGCGCACTGCAGCGCTCACGCCAGGGCACTTCCGCCGACGTGCAGGACGCCTCCGCGCGCCAGACTCTCGGAATCAAATGAACGCCGACACTGAAACCGCCTCGATGGCATCGCCTGCCGGAGCCCATGCCGCCCCGGCGTCGGGCAAGGCTCTCGTGATCGGCCTTGCCGGCATTGTTCTCACGGCGGGCGGATTGTTCATATCCGAGGCGACCGTCGTGGCGACCGGCTGGCTGGTGGGGGTCACGTATTGGACGGCGATCGCGATTGGCATGCTGATGATGGTGTTGATCCACCATATCTTCGACGCCTCCTGGTCCGTGGTTATCCGGCGGCAGTGGGAGCACGGATTGGCGGCTTTCAAATGGCTCGCCCTGCTGTTCCTGCCGCTCGTGCTTGGCGCTCTCTTCTACAAATCGGACCTCGTCTGGCCGTGGATGAATCTTGAGCATCCGATGCACGGCGGACATCCCGTCGGGCACGATCCGCTGTATCTCAAGAAATCCGGCCTGTTGAACACGACCATGTTCACCGCAGGTTCGGCGGTGTGCTTTCTCCTGTGGATCTGGCTTTCGGCGCGACTGCGCAAGGCGTCGTTCTCGCAGGACGCTGACGGGAGTCCGGCGTGGACCCGCAAGAACCGGGTCACGGCCGCGCTCGGAATCCCGATTGGTGCGCTCACGCTGACATTTGCCGCGATCCTCTGGCTGAAGAGCCTCGAGTATCACTGGTTTTCGACGATGTACGGCGTGTGGTTCTTCGCGAACTGCGTGCGCGGCGCTCTCTGCTCAGGCGTCGTCATCATGGTGTGGCTTTACCGGCGCGGCGATTACAAGGGCATCCTGAACGCGAATCACCTGCACAGCATCGGGCAGCTGATGCTGGCGTTCACGGTGTTCTGGGCCTACATCACCTTCTCGCAGTATTTCCTGATCTGGAATGCGAACGTGCCGGAGGAGACGTTCTGGTACACGCTCCGCGAACTCAACCAGGACGGAACGACGAACCAGTGGTGGTATGTCGGCCTCGTTCTGCTCTTCGGGCACTTCGTCCTGCCGTTCTGCGCATTGCTGTCGTACCGCTTCAAGGTCACCCAGCACATCATCCGTCGGATCGCGCTCTGGGTCCTTGGGGTGATCTTCATCGACATCTGCTACAACACGCTGCCGGCACTGAAGGACGTTCATGGCGACCCGCAACCCTTCCTCTCTCTGGGACTCGTCTGGTCGCTCACCTCGGCGATCGGCGTCGGCGGCATCTGCGTATGGGCGTACCTGCGGAGCTTCCCGACGGCCAAGCTGATCCCGATCCGCGATCCTCGCATCAACGAAAGTCTGACGCACCATGAGTGACACGATCGCAGTTCCCGAGTCCCACCGAGCGCGGCCGGTTTCGCTGTTCACGATCGTATTCGTCTTCGTCCTTTTTGGGGCAGCGGTCTTCATCGCCCGTTACGCGTATGCGCCGGCGACGGTGGCTCCACAGAACGACGCGGCGGAGAACCTTCCCAAGGATCTCGACTGGCGCGCCACGTCGGAATTGCGAAGAAAGGCTCTGACGAACCTGCAGACGGAGCAGCAGCGCGAGTTGTCGGGCTACGGGTGGGTGGACAGGAGCGCCGGCGTTGTGCAGCTCCCCATCGAGCAGGCGATGAAACTGACC
>JAJYAR010000156.1:0-1118 GCA_021779435.1 bacterium | reverse complement strand
CGTCGAGAAGCATGGAGCGAGGAAGTGACAGGTTTTCCCACATGACCACCACACCGACCACCGCCCGACCTGAGCCAGACGCGCAGGCAGACCTGGCCGACGTGACGCCGATGGATCGCGCCGCGAGCGGTCCCCTGATGCTGCTCATCGGCTCGGGGATCTTGTGGCTGCTCGTGGCGGGTGTGCTCGGCCTGGTCGATTCGATCCAGCTGCATTCGCCGCATTTCCTGGCGAGCTACGCCTGGCTGACACATGGCCGGGTCAATGCCATGGCGGAGACGGCGTTCGTCTATGGTTGGCTGGCGAACGCCGGGCTTGCGATCGGACTCTGGGTGCTGGGCCGCCTGGGAGGCTCTCTCCTGCGCGCGTTGAACTGGACGTTCGTTGGTGCGCTCTTCTGGAATCTTGCCGTGACCTCGGGGCTGATCGGCATCGCGGCCGGCGAGATGACCTCCTTCTCGCTCCTGCAGTCGTCGCCCTACGTGCAGCCGCTCATGACGATATCGTACGGCGCGATCGCCATCTCCGGTGTGCTCGCCTGGATGGGACGTCGTTCTGCCGTGACGTATGCGGCGCAGTGGTATGCGGTCGCGGCGCTGTTCCTGTTTCCGTGGTTTTCGTCGGTTGCCCAGCTGGTGCTCTTCTGGTCGCCGCTGCGCGGTGTTGCGCAGTCGGTGGCGGTGGCGTGGCACGCGCAGGCCATCTGGTCGCTCTGGCTCGCTCCGCTGGCTCTTTCCGTCGCGTACTATCTCGTCCCCAAACTGAGCGGCCGGGTTTTGCCGCTGTATGATTTCGCGCGGCTCGGCTTCTGGGTGCTGATCGGAGCCGGCTCATGGACTGGCTCGCGAAATCTTGTCGGTGGTCCGGTGCCCGCGTGGCTGGTGACCCTCTCGATCACGGCGGGTGTGCTGCTGATGACGCACGTGGTCATTCTCGTGCTCAATCTCCGGGTGATCCACGGCGTGCGCGGGACGGCGGCGGGTTTCGTCAAGCTGGGGCTGGTCTCCTACCTGCTTTGCGCCGTCCTCGATCTCGTCACCGCCTTTCGCAGCATCGCGGAGGGCACCCAGTTCACCCTGTTCGGCGCCGGACTGTGGCAACTGGCGACATACGGCTCG
>JAJYAR010000155.1 GCA_021779435.1 bacterium | reverse complement strand
GATCTGGGTGCAAGTGTGGGTACGGGGCCGATGGCGCCGGGCGAGTTTTCCAATCGCGGCGCGGGAACGCCGGCGCAGGTGACGGTGGTTCTGTTCGATGTGCTGAACACGACGATGAAGGATCAGGCGTACGTGCGGGGGCGGATCATCGAAGCGCTGCAACCGGTAAAAGACGGCGATTCGGTTTACTTCTACCTACTGACGCTGAAGGGTCTCGTGGGGGTGCGGGCGCTGCCGGAGCCGGGCGAGAGGGCGGCGGCGGACGCGGGCTGGACGCAGCAGATTCAGCCGAAGCTCGACGCGGCGATGAAGGGGGTGAACCGGTTGGGGCCGCACAGCGACAACATGGAGCCGCAGGACCGGGTGAACGCGACGTATCAGTGGCTGGCGGCGCTGCTGGGCCGGCTAGGATCGGTGGCGGGGCGAAAGAACCTGGTTTGGGTGACACGGGGGATTCCGATCGAGATCGGAGCGCGTCATGCGGGGTCGGGTTCGCCCGCCGAGTATGAGGAGCTTCTGCGGCGGTTGAGCACCGCGTTCGATGCGAGCGGGGTGGCGGTGTACCCGGTGGAGGCGTTTGGGCCGAGGCGGGATGAGGGCGAGGAGATGATGGAGCAACAGCAGACGCTCGAGGAGATCGCGGCGATGACGGGGGGCGAGTTGGATGCGCAGGCGGACGTTCCCGCGGCGATGAAGGCGGCGATGGCTGCTTCGCAGTCGAGCTATGTCGTGGGCTACTATCCGGCGGCGGGGAATTGGGATGGGAAGCTGCACAAGATCAAGCTGAAGTGCGCCAAGGACGGCGTGAAGCTGGAGTCGAAGACGGAGTACGTGGCGTACAAGGATCCGGAGATGGGCGCGGCGGAGGCGCAGGAGGCTTTCGGAGCGGCGATCCGGAGTCCGTTCGATTCTTCCGAGATCGGACTGTGGGCGGTGCGCGGGGCGAGCAAGACGGATCCGAAGAAAACGCGGTTGCAGCTTCGGATCGACGCGCGCGACGTGACGATGCTGGCGGTGGGCACGGCGTATCACTGCGACCTTTCGGTGGCGTATGTGAGTTATGGGGAGAATGGCGAGCCTTGGCCGACGCGGCCGGTGGCGATGCCGATTGATTTCGTTGCGGCGGAGCGCGATCAGATCCTGAAGGGCGGCATCAATGTGGGTGGGGACATTGCGTTTCGCGAGGGAGTGGATAAGGTCCGGATTATTGTGTTGGACAATTTCTCGGGCGCGGTAGGTTCGGTGACGTTGACCGGGATCGGGAAGGCGGGATCATGATGTGGCGAGCCGGGTGCGCGCTGGCTGTGGCGGCGGGTGTGGTCTGCGCGGCGCCGAAAAAAGCCGTGCCCGGCGGGCCGACAAGGCTGGTGACGCTGAGCGTGGCGGTTGAAGCGGGAAAGGCCAGGGCGCCGGAGTTGACGCAGGACGACCTGCAGGTATTCGACAACGGGAAACAGCAGAGGATTACGGTATTCCGGAAGGCGAACGGGGCGACGGGGGAAGCGGAGCCGAAGCTTGCGCCGGGAGAGGTTTCCAACCGGAGCGCTGCGATACCGCATGTGACGGTGATCGTGTTCGACGTGCTGAACGCGAGGATGACGCAGCAGGGCTACGCGCGAGGGGAGATTATCGACGCGCTGAAGAAGGTGGATTCGGCGGACTATTTGTATTTTTACCTGCTGACCGAGCAGGGGCTGATGCCGGTGGTGGGGTTGCCGGAGGCGGGCGAGGGACCGCCGCCGCGGATGGCGACGGCATGGACGAAGACGATTCAGCCCCGGCTGGACCAGGCGATGAACGCGGCGTACCGGATGAAGCCGGCCATGTACACCGATGAGCGGGTGATGGGGACGTTCTCGACGATGAAGATGCTGGCGGATCGGCTGGGGGCGGTGGCGGGGCGGAAGAACATTGTGTGGATCACGCACGGAGTGCCGGTGGATTTCGAGGAGCCGGGCCTCGATCCGGAGGGGGAGATGCGGCTGCTGGGGGCGACGCTCGATGAAGCCGGGGTGGCGATGTATCCGGTGGACATGAACGGGAACGGGGAGATCGGGGCGAGCGCGGAGACGCTGGGCGAAATTGCGGCGATGACGGGCGGGCGGGTGTATCTGGACACGGAGATCGCCAAGGCTGTGACGCAGGCGATGGCGGACACGGCGTCGAGCTATGTAGTGGGCTACGTCCCTCCGCCGGAGAACTGGAACGGGAAGCTTCACAAGATCAAGCTGAAATGTTCTTTGAAGGGCGTGAGGTTGCTGGCCAAGAGCGAGTACATCGCGGAGCCGGCGGCGACGCGGGGCGGAGCGCGGCAGCAGGCGGCGCTGCGGGCGGCGACGCTGAGTCCGTTCGATGCAAGCGAGATCGGGCTGATCGCGTCGATGAAACCGGTGGTGGACGCGCCGGGGACCGTGGAAGTGACGCTGCGGGTGCGGGCGCAGGACGTGAAGCTGTTGCCCGTGGGGGACGAGTGGGCCGGATCGCTGGTAGTGATTTACGCAGTGCTCGAGGAGGGCGCGGAGCCAAGGGCGACGGACCCGCAGCCGATGGACATGCACTTGAGCGCGGCGGAACGCGACAAGACGATGCAGAGCGGATTTGTGGTGAAGCGCGGACTGGAGTTCGGCGGAGCGGGGAAGATTCGAGCGATTGTTTACGACAATTACTCGAACCAGGTGGGGTCGGTGACGTTGAAAGGAGCGGAGCGGAACGGGCCGTGAGGGCGGCGGGGCTGGGAATTGGATTGTTGTTGCCGGTGGTTGTCTTTGGGGGGCAGACACGGCTGGTGATGCTGAACGTGGCGGCGGAGGACGCGCGCGGGCAGCCAGTGCGGGATCTCGAGCCCGGCGAGCTCGCGGTGTCGGACGCGGGGAAGGCGGAGAAGATCGTCCTTTTCCGCGAGACGAACGAGCGGACGGCGGAAGCGGGGGAACCACTGGGGCCGGGGGAATTCTCCAATCGCGCGACAGCGGCGCCGCCGCGCGTAACGGTGGTGCTGCTGGACCTGCTGAACGCGGGGCAGGGCGAGGAGAGCTACGCGGGCGGGCAACTGCTGGAGGCGCTGAAGAAGCTGGGGCCGGCCGAGTATCTGTACGTTTACGTGCTGACGCTGAAAGGGGTGCTGCCGATTGCGCCGCTGCCGGATCCGGGAGACGAGCCGGACAGTCGCGGAAGGGCGCCAACGGTCGCCGAAATTGGGCAGCGGCTTAACTCGGTGCTGAAGACCGAACTTGCGACGAGGGATTATCTGTTTGCCGAGGAACGGGTGAAGGCGACAGTGGCAGGCCTGGAGACGCTGGCGGCGCCGGTGGGGGCGGTGGCGGGCCGGAAGAACCTGGTGTGGCTGACGCACGGCGTGCCGATCCAGGTGGACCCCGGTCAGACCGAGGCGGGGATGTACGGCTACGACTACACGCCGATGATGCGACAGATGAGCGCGGTGCTGGACGCGCAAGGGATTTCGATGTATCCGGTGAGGCTGAGCGGGCCGGCGGTTGGCGGCAGAATTTACCAGATGGACGACGAGACGCTTCAGGAGATGGCGGCGATGACGGGCGGGCGGGCGTTTCCGGGTCCCGATGTGGTGGGGGCGATCCGCAAGGCGCTGCAAGATGCGCGGTCGAGCTATGTGATCGGGTACTTCCCCGCTCCGGAGAAGTGGGATGGGAAGCTGCACAAGATCAAGCTGAAATGTTCGCGCAAGGGCGTGAAGCTGGTGGCGATGACGGAGTACATTGCGTATCCGCCGGAGCAGACCGAGGAGGCGATGGAGGATACGGTGCTGCGGTCGGCGATTCTGAGTCCGTTCGATGCGACCGGGATTGGCGTGAAGGTGAAGGTGAGCGCGGGCGCAAACAAGGCGGATGCCGTGCTGGAGGTGAAGGTACGGGCGGAGGATGTGACGATGCTGCCGGCGGGCGACCGGTGGCTGACAGAACTTTCGGTGAATGTGTTCGAGTTCGCGCCGGACGGGGGCTGGAAGCGCGTGGCGGAGGTGAGGATGGATTCGGATTTGACCGGGCCGCAAAAGGAGGACGCGATGAAGAACGTCCTGGGAAAGCGTGTGGCGGTGGGAATGGACCCTGGTGTGAGGCGACTTCGGGTGGTGGTGTATGACGAGGTGTCAGGTGCGGCGGGGTCGGTTACGCTGCCAGGCGTTGGAAGAGCGGGTCCGTGACCGGGCCGACGAGGGGCTAGACTGAGGGGACGGGATTGAAAAGACCGACGGCGCCGGGAACGAGGCGCCAGGGATTGAAAGCAAGAGTCATTTGCCAGTGTCAGAGTTCGAAGCGATGACGGGGGCCTGAGTCTCCCGCGATGTATCTCCAACGATATTTGAAGACCGGGGTCGAACCCGCGGTGCGTCAACGCGGGGACCTAGTCTACACGGGCGGGAAAGTCGTGTCGATTCAGGGCAACCAGTGGTTGGTGAGCGCCGAGGTGATGGGGACGCGGTTGTATGAAGTGGAGTTACGGCGCAAGGGCGACGGGATTCACGTTTCGTGCGACTGCGAGTACTACGAGTCGTCCGGCGTGTGCAAGCACATTTGGGCGGTGATCCGGGCGGCGGACGCGAAGTATTATCTGCTGGGGCGGGTGGGGAGCGGGACACCGAAGCTGGTGGACGATCTTGCAGTCGAGAAAGACACTTCGCCGGATTTTGTTTTGGATGAGATCGGCGGCGGGGAGTGGGTTGAGCCGGAGAAGCAGCCGCGGCGTCCGGGGACGGATGGGGCGTGGAAGGACGCGCTGGCCGGGGTCGAGCGGTACCAGACGGGCAGGGAGACGGCGCCGGAGTGGCCGTGCGGGCGGGTTTTGTACTACGTGGTGGATCTGGCGGCGATGCGGCATCAGTCGAACATTGTCGTTGAGGTGAACGCGCGCGATACGTTGAAGACAGGCGCGTTGGGAAAGCCGAAGGCGATGCGGGTGAGGCGGGACCAGATGGCGGCGATTCCGGGCGAGGCGGACCGGGATGCGCTGATGCTGCTGGCGGGGACGCCGGAATTATACGGCTACTACAACGTGGAAGCGATTCCGTCCGCGTTTGTGTTGAGCGGAGCGACGGCGCGGCACTTGTTGCCGAAGTTGTGCGCGACAGGGCGTTGCCTGCTGCGGCGGGAAACCGGTGCGCCGATCGAGGAATGGCTCGTTTTGCGGTGGGACGAGGGAGAGCCGTGGCGGTTTGAAGTGTTCGTGGAGCGGGCCGGCAACCGGTGGGTGCTGAACGGGCGGTTGCGGCGGGGCGAAGACGTAATGGGGCTGGACGCGCCGGTGCTGATGAGTCAAGGCGGCGTGATGGTGGTGGGCGACACAGTCGCGCTGTTTCAGACGGGAGGTGCGCGGGCGTGGCTGGATTTCCTGCGGGAGCGGAAGGAAATCACGGTGCCGGAGCCGCAGGGGCACGCACTGGTGGCCGAGCTTATGTCGCGGCCGGAACCGCCGCGGGTGAGTTGGCCGGAGGAGTTGCGGTTCGAGGAAGTGCATGAGGCCCCGCGGGTGAGTTTCCGCGTGGCGGATTCCGGCGCATACATGGATAAGAGGAATAATCTGCTGCGGGGCGACCTAAGCTTCGAATACGGCGATTTGGCGGTGCCCGAGGCGGAAAAAATGCGAGGCCTTTACGACGCCAAGCGGCGGCGTTACGTGAAGCGGCACGAAGAAGCGGAGCAGGCGGCGGTAGGGCTACTGAAGGAACTGGGAATCAAGCGGCCGCCGCGGCAGTATTACTACCAGGATCACGACTACTGGCAAGTACCGGGGAAGAAACTGAACCGGATTGTGCCGGCGCTGGCGCGGGCGGGATGGAAGCTGCAGGTAAAGGGAAAGAAGTTCCGGCATTCGACGGGGTTCCGGGCGGAGTTGAGTTCGGGGATCGACTGGTTCGATCTGCATGCGGAAGTGGAGTTCGGCGAGGCGAGGGCGGAGTTGCCGGCGGTGCTGGAGGCACTGCGGCGAAACGAGGGCGTGGTGGAGTTGACCGACGGCTCGTTTGGGCTGGTGCCGGAGGAACTGCTGGAAAAGTACGGGCTGCTGTTGAAGTTCGGCAAGGCGGAAGAGGGCGGGTTGCGATTTTCCAAATCGCAGACGGGGCTGCTCGATGTGCTGCTGGCCGAGAAGCCGGAAGTGAAGTTGGACGAGGTGTTCGTCCGGGCGCGGCAGCGGCTGACGGCGTTTGCGGGCGTGGAGGCGGCGAATCAGCCGGCGGGGTTTTCGGGGACGCTGCGCGGGTACCAGTTGGAAGGGTTGGGATGGATGCATTTCCTGCGTGAGTTCGGCTTCGGAGGATGCCTGGCCGACGACATGGGCGTGGGAAAGACACCGCAGGTGCTGGCGCTGCTGGAGGAGCGGCGCGCGCTGCGGGAAGCGGGGGAAGAGGCGCCACCGTCGCTGGTGGTGGTGCCGCGGTCGCTAATTTACAACTGGCAACTGGAGGCGGCGAAGTTCACGCCGAAGCTGCGGATGCTTGACCATACGGGGACGGCGCGGGCGAAGGAGACGGAGGCATTCTCCGGATACGACGTGGTGCTGACGACGTACGGGACGCTGCGGCGGGACGCGGCGAGTTTCAAGGATCACCGGTTCGACTACGTGATTCTGGACGAGGCGCAGGCGATCAAGAACGCGGCGAGCGAATCGGCGAAGGCGGCACGGCTGCTGGAGGCGAATCACCGGCTGGCCCTA
>JAJYAR010000154.1 GCA_021779435.1 bacterium | reverse complement strand
CGCAGCGCTGGGCTTGCGATGATCAGGTCGGGTGCGAGGCCGCGCGCCAGCAGATGCCGCGCCATTTCCTCGGCGTCGCGCGCGCCGCGCTTGGTCAGCGTGCGCGTGAAGTCGCCGGCGGGAGCGGAGCTCTCGTCGTGCGCCTTGCCATGGCGCAGCAACGTCAGCCGCCTGCGCGCACCCATATCCTGCCGTCCTCGATTTTCGTCTCGAAGGTCCGCACGTCCTCATAGGCGGGCGGCGTCAATGCCCTGCCGGTGCGCAGACAGAAGCGGGCGCCGTGGCGCGGGCAGACGATCTCGCCATGCTCGACGGTGCCGCCGGTCAGTTCCGCGCCGTCGTGGGTGCAGACGTCGTCCACGGCGAAGACCTCGCCGCCGCTGCGTGCGATCGCGATGAAACGCCCTCCGGCCGCCACCGAGATCGCCTGACCCTCCGCGAGCGAGTCGGCCGGCCCGGCATCCAGCCAGTCCCGCGGGCTCACGCTACATCATCCCGGTTTGCAGCCGGGCCGCTTCGGACATCATCGTGTGGTTCCACGGCGGATCGAACACCAGTTCGACATCGGCACGAACGATGGTCGGCACGATCAGAACCTTGTCGCGCACGTCTTGAACGAGGACATCGCCCATCCCGCAGCCGGGCGCCGTCAGCGTCATCTTGATTCCGACGCTGCGCCCGTCGTCGCCGCTTTGCAGCGAGCATTCGTAGATCAGGCCGAGATCGACGATGTTCACGGGGATCTCCGGGTCGTAACAGGTCCGCAGCTGATCCCAGATGACGTTCTTGATGTCCTCCTCCGAGGCTCCCGGGGGTACCTCGGGAGGCTTCGCCGCGGTCATGCCGATGGCGTCGGCATCCGCGCCGGCGATGCGGAAGAGATTGCCGTCGATGTAGACGGTGAAGCTGCCGCCTAGCGCCTGCGTGATGTAGCCCACCGCGGCGACCTTGAGGTTGACTTCGACGCCCGCGGGAATCGCGATCGCCTTCACCTCGCGCCGCACGACGATCGGTTCGTTTTCATGTCCGCGCATCAGTTCGCTCCGCTCATTCGGTCGACACGGCGGGCGGCGCCGGCGCTGCGTCGTCCTTCAGCGCCGCAACCAGCGTGTGCCAGCACAGGCTCGCGCATTTCACGCGGGCCGGAAATTCCCGGACACCCGACAGCGCGGCGAGCTTGCCCAGTTCGTCGCCGGCCTCGGCGGCATCGTCGGTGAGCAGGTGGTGAACCCGCTCGAACACGGTCAAGGCCTCGGCACGCGTGCGTCCCTTGACCGATTCGGTCATCAGCGAGGCCGATGCGGTCGATATGGCGCAACCCTGGCCCTCGAAGCGGATGTCCTCGATGCGGTCGTCCACCAGCCGCAGGTGCAGCTTCAAGCGGTCGCCGCACAAGGGATTGAATCCGTCGGCGGACGCGGAAGCCGCGGGCAGCGGGCCGAAATTCCGCGGATTCCGGTTGTGGTCGAGAATGACGTCGCGATACAGGTCTTTGAGGTCCATCATCCGGGTCCGTGGGTGAACATGCGCCGGGCGCGCTCGACCGACGCGGCCAGCCGGTCGATCTCCTCGAACGTGTTGTAAAACGCGAACGACGCGCGCGCGGTCGCGGGCACCTTGAAGAAATCCATCACCGGCATCGCGCAGTGGTGGCCGGTGCGGATCGCGATGCCGTCCTGGTCGAGAATCGTGCCGAGGTCGTGCGGATGGACCCCGTCGACGACGAAGGATACGAGGCCCAGCTTGCGCGGCGCCGTGCCGATCAAGCGCAGCCCCGGGATCGCGGTGAGCGCGGCCTGGGCGTGCCGCAGCAGCGCGTCTTCATGCGCGTGCGCCGCCGCAAGATCGAGCGACCCGAGATACTCCACCGCCGCGCCGAGCCCGATCGTGCCCGGAATGTTGGGCGTTCCGGCCTCGAATTTGTAGGGCAGGGAGTTGTAGGTCGTATTCTCGAACTCCACCGACAGGATCATGTCGCCGCCGCCCTGCCACGGCGGCATCCGCTCCAGCAGTGCCTCCCGGCCGTAGAGCACGCCGATGCCGGTCGGCGCGAACATCTTGTGGCCGGAGAAGACGTAGAAATCGCAGCCCAGCGCCCGCACGTCCACCGGCAGGTGCGCAACCGCCTGCGCGCCGTCGATCAAGGTCACGATGCCGCGCGCGCGCGCGGCCGCCATCAGGCGCGCGACCGGCAGCACGGTGCCGAGCGCGTTCGATACGTGCGCGCACGCCAGAATCCGGGTGCGCGGGCCCATCAAGGCCTCCACGGCCTCGGCGTGCACGTCGCCGCGGGCGTCGATCGGCGCCACCACGAGCTTCGCGCCGGTCTGCGCGCAGACGATCTGCCAGGGGACGATGTTCGCGTGATGCTCGAGGTGGGTGATCAGGATCTCGTCGCCGGGAACGAGCAGAGGCCGGGCATGGCTCTGCGCGACCAGGTTCACCGCCTCGGTGGCGCCGCGCAACAGCACGATCTCGTGGCGGGAGGCCGCGTTGATGAAGCCGACCAGCCGGTCGCGCGCGCCCTCGTACAAGGCGGTCGCCTCCTGGCTCAGGGTATGCACGCCGCGGTGGATGTTCGCATGATGGGCGCGCGCGTAATCGTCGACCGCGGCGATCACCGCGTCCGGGCTCTGCGAGGAGGCCCCGTTATCGAGGTAGGCGAGGGGCTTGCCGTGCACGGTGCGGGCGAGCACCGGGAAATCGCGGCGCACCGAACCGACGTCGAAGCTGCGGCGGGCGGAGGCCGGGGCCGTGCGGGCGGCCGGGGAGATGTCGGTCATCGAAACTCCCGCAGCAGGTCGGCATCCGGCAGTTCCGCGATCAGCGCGTTCTCGATCGCGCTGCGCGCGGCGGGGGACGACATGCCGGTCAGAACATCGTCCAGGAACGCGTAGATCAGCAGGCTCTGCGCCGCGGCGCGGTCGATGCCGCGGGACAGGAGGTAGAACATCATGTCCGGGTCCAGGCGTCCGGTCGTCGCGCCGTGCGCGCATTTGACGTCGTCGGCGTGGATCTCGAGCTGTGGCCGGGTGTCGATCTCCGCGGTGGGCGAGAGCAGCAGGCCGCGCGCGGATTGATTCGACTGCGTGCCCGCCGCTCCGGCGGCGACGACGACCTTGCTGTTGAACACGACCCGGCCGGTGCCGCTCGCGATGGCGCGCGAGGTCTGCGTGCTCGTCGCCTGGGGCGAGGCGTGCAGCACCGTCGCCACGCAGTCCACGTGGCGGCTGCCGTGCCCGACCAGCAGCGAATGGCTGTCATGGGCGGCCCCCGGTCCGTCGAGTTTCGCGCGCAGATCCGCCCGTACGAGCGCGCCTCCGAGCGCGATCGTGAACTGGCGGCAGCGGCTGCCCCGCGCCTGGCGCACCGTGAGCGCATCGATGTGCGTCATGGTGTCGTTGCCCGCGAACACGCGGTAATGCTCGACGGAGGAGTCCGCGGCGAGTTCGATCTGGGTCGCGCTGTTCGCGAGCACCGCCGCGCCGTTCGAACCGATATGGTGCTCGATGACCGTCGCCGTCGCGCCGGGCGCGGTCTCGATGATCACGCGCGAGTGCACGGCCGTGTCCGCCCCGCCCGGCAGGGCGAGGTGCACGATCAGTATGGGGTCCTCGACCGGCGAGTCGATGCGCAAGTATATGCCGTCGACGAACAGCGCCCTGTTGAGCAGCGCCCAGCGCTCCTCGTCGGTGTCGGCGGCCGGCGCGATCCGCTCCAGGAGCCATTCCGGATCCTGAGCGGCGAGCGATCGAAGGCTGCGCACCGTCACTCCGGGCCGTTCGGGCGGGGCGCCGTCGCCGAGTTCCGCGAAGCCGTTGACGATGCGGACCGGCGCCGCGGTCGACGCGGCGGCGAGCCAGGACGCCGCGGCGTCGACCGCGGCGCCGGCGGCGATGCGCGGCGCGTCCACGTAGGGCTTCGCCGCCAGGCCGCGCAGATTGGTGTACCGCCAGGTCTCGTCGCCGGTGTTCGGCAGCCCGAGTTCCAGGAAACGGCGCATCGACTCCGCGCGCATCGCGGCGAGCCGGTCCGGGGGGCGGGCGCGTAGCGCGGCTTCGAACGATTGCAGCGCCGAGCTCATGCGACCCGCCCTTCCTGAATCCAGTCGTAGCCGCGGGACTCGAGCTCCCGCGCGAGCGACTTGTCGCCCGACTTGAGGATGCGGCCGTCGCTGAACACGTGGACGTGGTCGGGCTCGATATAGTCGAGCAGCCGCTGGTAATGCGTGATCAGCACGATCGAGCGATCCGGCCCCCGCAGGCTGTTGACGCCCTTGGCGACGACCTTGAGCGCGTCGATGTCGAGGCCCGAATCCGTCTCGTCGAGAACTGCCAGACGCGGCTCCAGCACCAGCATCTGCAGGATCTCGTTGCGCTTCTTCTCGCCGCCCGAGAAGCCTTCATTGACTCCGCGGCTGAGGAACGCCTCGTTCATCTGCATGAATTTCATCTTCGCCTTGATCAGCGCGAGAAACTCGTACGCATCCACCTCCGGCATGCCGGCGCGCTTGCGTTTCGCGTTCAGCGCGGCCTTCAGCAGATAGGCGTTGTTCACGCCGGGGATTTCCACCGGATATTGAAAGCCGAGGAAAAACCCGGCGCGGGCGCGTTCCTCGGGCCTCATGGCGAGCAGGTCCTGGCCGTCGAACGTGACGCCTCCGCCTTCGACCTCGTAGTCCTCGCGCCCCGCGAGCACCTGGGCGAGCGTGCTCTTGCCGGAGCCGTTCGGACCCATGATCGCGTGCACCTCTCCGGCACCGATCTGCAGATCGACGCCCTTCAGAATGCTCTTTCCCGCGACGCTCGCGCGGAGTTTCGAAATTGTCAGCACGTTCTTCCCCGGCATGTGTTCAACCAACGGCCCCTTCCAAGCTCACGCTCAGAAGATTCTGCGCCTCCACCGCGAATTCCATCGGCAGCTCCTTGAACACCGCCTTGCAGAATCCGCTGACGATCATGTTGACCGCGTCCTCCGCCGACACGCCGCGCTGCAGGCAGTAGAAAAGCTGGTCCTCGCCGATCTTCGACGTGCTCGCCTCGTGTTCGACCGTCGCGCCCGGATTGCGGACCTCCATGTAGGGGAAGGTGTGCGCCGCGCAGCGGCTCCCCATCAGCAGCGAGTCGCACTGCGTGAAATTCCTGGCGCCGTCCGCGCCGGGCAATATCTTGACCAGCCCGCGGTAGGTGTTGGTCGCGTGGCCCGCGGAGATCCCCTTCGCGACGATCGTGCTCTTGGTGTTGCGGCCGATGTGGATCATTTTCGTGCCGGTGTCGGCCTGTTGGAAATTGTTCGCGACCGCCACCGAGTAGAACTCGCCGACCGAGTTCTCGCCCTTCAATACGCAGCTCGGGTATTTCCAGGTGATCGCGGAGCCGGTTTCGACCTGGGTCCAGGAGATCTTCGCGTTGCGGCCCCGGCATTCGCCGCGCTTGGTCACGAAATTGTAGATGCCGCCGACGCCGTTTTCATCGCCCGGGTACCAGTTTTGCACGGTCGAGTACTTGATCTGCGCGTCGTCCAGCGCGATCAGTTCGACCACCGCGGCGTGCAGCTGGTTCTCGTCGCGCATCGGCGCCGTGCAGCCCTCCAGATAACTCACCGAGGCGCCTTCCGCGGCGATGATCAGCGTGCGTTCGAACTGTCCGGTCTTCGCCGCGTTGATGCGGAAATACGTCGACAGCTCCATCGGGCAGCGCACGCCGGGGGGCACGTAGACGAATGAGCCGTCGGAGAACACGGCCGAGTTGAGCGCCGCGAAGAAATTGTCCTGAATCGGCACCACCGTGCCGAGATGCCGCTCGATCAGTTCCGGATGATTGCGCACGGCCTCGGAAAAGGAGCAGAAAATCACGCCCGCCTTGGCGAGCTTGTCCTTGAACGTCGTCGCGACCGACACGCTGTCGAACACCGCGTCGACCGCGACGCCGGCGAGCCGGGCGCGCTCATGCAGCGGAATGCCGAGCTTCTCGTAGGTCGCGAGCAGCTTCGGATCGACCTCGTCGAGGCTCTTCGGCGCATCCGTCGGCGCGCGCGGCGCGGAATAATACGATATGTCCTGATAGTCGATCGGCTTGTAGCGCACGCTCGCCCAGGCCGGTTCGCGCATCGTCCGCCAGTGACGAAACGCCTTCAGGCGCCAATCGAGAAGAAACTGGGGCTCCTGCTTGCGGCGCGAAATCGCGGCGACGACGGACTCATCCAGGCCCGGAGGCAGGCTGTCGGACTCGATGTCGGTGACGAAGCCGTGCCGGTATTTCTGGCCGAGCACCGCTTCGATTTCTTGGGATTTGCTTGACACGTTGTCCCCGCGGAAGGAGGTTTCTAAGATTGCGCGGCGCCGACGCGGATTTCCGCCGCGAGCGCCGAGATGCGCAGCCCGCCGGAGTCGAGTCCGGCGAGCTGCTGCAAGGTGACGTCTTCGAGCGCGCGGCGGATCGCGGCGTTGATCCGCTGCCACGCGCCGCCGACCCGGCACAGCTTTTCGATGCCGCAGTGACTGGCCGCGGCGCTGCACTCGGTGATCGCGATCGGGCCCTCGAAAATGTCGAGGATCTGCGCCGCCGTGATCTGATCGGCGCGGCGGGCGAGTCCGTAGCCGCCGTGCGAGCCGCGCGAGGAGACCACGAGTCCGGCGCGCTGCAGGCCCTTCAGCACCTTGCTCACCGTCGGGCGGCTGAGCCGCGTGCG
>JAJYAR010000153.1 GCA_021779435.1 bacterium | reverse complement strand
GTAACCAATGTACGGATTCAACGCGGTCACCAGCATCAGCGAGCGGTCCACGAGTTCACGGCAGCGCTCCGAGTCCGCCTCGAGCCCGTCGACACAGCGCTGCGCGAAGACCCCCACCCCATTCGCAAGGCAGTGGATCGACTCGTGCAGGCAATGCGCCATCAGCGGCAGGGTTACGTTCAGCTCGAGGTGTCCGTCGCGGCCACACAGCGCGACCGTCTGCGAAAGACCGTTCACGTAAAGGCACACCTGAACCAGCATCTCGCTCATGACGGGGTTCACCTTGCCGGGCATGATCGACGATCCGGGCTGCGTCGCGGGAAGCCGGAGTTCAGCCAGCCCCGCTCGCGGTCCAGACCCGAGGAGTCGGATGTCGTTCGCGATCTTCGTGAGCGACGCCGCAACTGCCAAGAGGATGCCGGCGACCTCGACCGCGTCGTCCCGCCCGCCCTGCGCCTCGAAATGGTTCGCGGCCTCGCGAAACCCGAGGCCCGTCTCCTCGTTCAGGACGCGGCAAACGGCCGCCGCGAAATCCTCGTGGCAGTTGATCCCGGTTCCGACGGCAGTGCCGCCGATCGCCAGCTCCGAGAGGACCTCGATGCCGCGCCGCGCCCGCGCCGCCGCCTTCCGCGCCTGCGCGGCATAGCCCGAAAACTCCTGGCCCAACGTGAGCGGCGTCGCGTCCATCAGGTGCGTGCGCCCGATCTTCACCACGTTCGCGAACTCGCCGCTCTTGCGCTCCAGCGCGGCAGCGAGCCCGTCGAGCGCCGGCACGAGCCGCGTGTGCAACGCCAGCGCAACGCTGACGTGCAGCGTTGTCGGAATGACGTCGTTCGAGGACTGGCCAAGATTGACGTCATCGTTCGGGTGGATCGGCCGTTTCGAGCCGAGCGCGAATCCGGCGAGCTGGCTGGCCCGGTTGGCGATGACCTCGTTCGCGTTCATGTTGGCGGACGTGCCGGAGCCCGTCTGGAAGACATCCAGCGGGAACTGGGACATGAGCCTGCCGTCGGCGATCTCTCGCGCGACCTCCCGGATCATCCGGCTTTTCTCCGGTGGAAGAAGCCCGAGTTCCTCGTTCGCACGTGCGCACGCCAGCTTCACCAAGCCGAGCCCGCGGACAAACCCCTCCGGCAAAGGCCGGCCGCTCACCGGAAAATTCAAGACCGCACGCTGGGTGGACGCGCCATAGAGCGCATCGTCGGGTACGGGCAGTTCGCCCATGGAGTCACGTTCCGCACGCATCCGGGACGGTAGCTGCGACATCCGCGAATGCAAAAAGCGTCACGCAAACGGTTCACCACAGATGAACTCAGATGGACACAGATCCGGACCAAGGCACGGTAACCGCCAAGGACGCCTATGAGCGCGAAGACGTGTGGCAGTCTCGGACTTTCGCGTCGGTTCGCCTCCTTCGTGGTTCACAGGGTTGGGTGGAACGGGATTCCAGGGCTTGTGGTAGGGCGGGACCGCTGGGCCCGCCGCGGAGCAGCACAGGCAGGGAGGAACAACGGCGAAGGTCGCGAAGGTCCGCGAAGATGATGCGGTCGACGATGCCTTCGCGCCTATTGGCGGCCTTCGCGGTTCTCTCATCAGGCCGCATAACCCCGGGGTCAGCGACCCCGGCTACGATAAACCATAGGGACCGTGCCCGCTGCGCACGAACTTCCGCGGTTCACTCCTCCGAACCTTCCTTCCCTTCGTTGCCTTCTGTCCAAAACAGAGAAGGCAGACGACCGCCCCAGCTCAGAACTTGAACGAGACCGTGTTTCCGCTGGCGCCGAAGCGGCGAACGGAGTCGTACAGCTCCTCGTCCGAGATCCTGCGGGCGGTGCGCGCCGCGCTGGCGGTCTGCGCGTTTGCGGTCGCTGCCGCGGCGGCGAACGCCACCGCGAAGCGGCTGCGCCGCGTTTCCGCCGGATTGGGCATCTGCGCAAGCGGGTCGCGCGTCGCCGCCGAGGCCGGCAGCGCCCGCGATTCAAAACTCGAGGAAGGTGTTCCAAACATCGCTTCAGCCACCGCGCGATTTTCGGCGATCGACCGTGCGGACGGCCGCTCTGCCGCCTCCATCGCGCCGTCGCCCGTCGTCAGGAGCGGAACCATGCGCGCGAGCTGCCCGGGCGATGTCGCCTCGGAACTCAGCACCACCGGAGCCGGCGCCACCTCAACCGCAGGCTGCACCACGTCGCCAGGAGTTTGCGACGCAACCGGTGCGCCCGGCAAAATGACATCCGTCGAGCCGGCGTTCTGCGTGGATGAAACCGGCTGGTAATCGCGAATCGAAATCAGGGTGATCGCCAGCACGGCGGTCGCACCAATCGGAAGATGAAGCCTTGCCAGACCGCCGAGCCGCTGCGGCAGCCGCCGCCACCACGGGCGTTTCTCAACGATGGCCGCCAGCTGTTTCGCGCGGAGTTCCCGGTCGAAGGCCTCCCAGGATTCCGCCGTTGGCCGCTCTGCACGCTTGAGCCGCAGAAGGTCTTCGATCGTCACGGAACGTTTGCTCTCTTCGTTCATCATCGGCGCAAATACGGCTGAAGTTCCGCCTGAAGCAGCTGCTTGGCGTAGTGAAGACGGGAACGCACCGTGCCAACCGAGCAGTCCATCACGTCAGCAATCTCCTGGTGGCTTAGGCCGTCTATTTCGAAAAGAGTGACCACGGTACGATGCTTGATAGACAGTTTCTGCATCGCATCGTTCAATTTTTCCTGGAGCTCGCGCACATAACTTTCGCGTTCGACTCCCGTCTTATCGGTCAGCGCATCAACGACTTCTTTGGCCACCGGCGCTTCGGAATCCACGGTTTCCAGGCTGAAAAACGCCCGCAGCCGGTTCTTTCGGAGATGGCTGATCGTCGAATTCACGGCGATCCGGTACAGCCACGTGAAGAACGAGGACTGCCCACTGAAACGCTGGATCGACTGGAACGCCTTGATGAAGGCGTCCTGCGTCAGGTCCGCGGCGTCTTCCCGGTTCGAGGTCAGATTGTAAACCACCCCGTAGAGCCGCTCGCGATATTTCCGGATCAGGTTGTCGAACGCAGCGACGTCGCCAGCCTGGACGCGACGCACGATCTCCAGATCGGCATCCGCTTCCTGACGGCGCTCGGGCGAGGCGACGAGCGCCTTGCCGAGAACTTTGGTCGCATCCATGGGGTTGAGGGAAGTGAAAGCAGCGTAACCAGAACGCGCGGCTTGTCAGGTGCGATTCACCGGTTTGGGTTGAGACCCGCCACTTGGGAGCTGAGCACCGAACAGAGGGCCAGGAGCAACGGCGTCGGCGACTCGGAGGGCCACGATTCGAGCGCGGCCTTCGCCTTCAAAACTTCGGCTTCCACTTCGGCCGCAACGGCCTCGAAGACGCCAAGCTCCTGCATTTGTTTCAAACGCAGCGCCAGCTGAGGCGCTTTCTGCCCCGAAAGTTCGGCGCGCAGCGCCGCTGCCTCGTCTGCGGGCAGCCGGTCAAGGAGCACGAACAGCGGGAGCGTCACCTTCCCGCTGGCAAGGTCGGTGCCCAAGGTCTTGCCAATCCGCGACTCGGTGCCGAAGAAGTCCACGAGGTCGTCGTAAATCTGGTACGCGATCCCGAGGTGCCGGCCAAAGCGGTTCGCCGATTCGACAAACCCCGACGGAAATCCTCCCAGCCTCGAACCCAGGTAGCACGACAGCCGAAACAGTTCGGCGGTCTTGAGATCGACGATGCGGTGATATTCGTCGCGCGTCAGCGTCGTCGAGCGACGCCGGATCGTCTGCACGATCTCGCCGGCGCACACGCGTCGCATCGATTCGGACACCGCGGCGCAAATCTCCGCCGTGGGAAACTGCGTCGTCAGGTGCACCGCGTGCGCAAGAAGCGCGTCACCAAGAAGCACCGCGGCCGTCGGTCCGAACTCGCGGCTCGCCGTCCGCCGGTTACGCCGGACGTCCGCGTTGTCCATGATGTCGTCGTGAACGAGCGTTGCCAGGTGCACCATTTCCACGACCGCCGCGACGCGGACCAGGTCCTGAGTCACCCTGCCCGGTCCCTGCCACCCACCGAGAAACACCAGCGCGGGGCGTATGCGTTTTCCGGAGGTGTCGATGCAGTACTCGACCATCGGCCGAATCTCCGGCTCGAAGGCGTCGAGTTGCGAGGCGAGGAAGCGGTCGAGCTCCGCCATCTGGGGACCGAGCAACGAGAAAACCGAGGCAAATGCGTGCGCCTTCGTATCCATCGAGCCCGTCGGGCCTGCCGGCTGAACCGGCACGCCGGGGGCGTGCTCATTGCGGACAGACTCAGGGCAGGCGCTCTTCATCGGGATTTGCACGGTAGGCGGCGTCTGGCACGCGGCAACCCGAAATCGGGCATGGATCCGCCGGGGGCGTTGCGTGGTGGTAGGCGGGGGGCGTTGCTTCGTTGTAGCCGGGGTCCGCAGACCCCGGTCTATTACTCTCCTTGCCTCTCCGAATCCCCCAAGCCCCGGCCTCTGCGGAGGCCGGCTACACCGAACCGCATGTGCCTTGCTGTAGCCGGGGTCCGCAGACCCGGGACGTCACGGGACTTCGTAAACTTCGATCAGGGCCGCACCGGTGGAGCCGTTGGCACCGGTCACCTGGGCCGTGTAGCCACCGGGAGGAAGCGTCAACAGGATGACGGCATCCTTGCTGCCGGCGTTCAGCGCAAAGGCGCCGACCTTCGCGGCAGCGTCGGCCACCAGCGCGGCGTCATTGCCCTGCTCCCAGTTGTCATTCTCGCGGATGACCGTGTCCACGCCGTTGACGAGCCTGCTCAAGCGAAGCATCGGATCGGTCAGCGCACCCGAGACGCCGAGCCCGCCAAGTGTCGGGCCGACGCCGCGGATCAGCACCTTCTTTGGCATGCTGCCGCTGACCACAAACCCGGCGATCAGCTGGGACTGGTCGGAGCCGACCATGCCGCGCGTCGACACGTTCACGACTTTCTGCGCGGAGAACGGACTGACGTTGTCCACGTCGTACAATTCCACGAGGCCCACGCCCGTGCTTCCGTCAACCGAGCTGACGTGCACCGAGTAGGAGCCGGGGTCGAGCCGCATCAGGAGGACGGCGTCGCGACTGGTCGGGCTCAGCGCGAACGCGCCGACCGCAACCGCGGCATCCCGGATCGCGCTGGCGTTGTCCCAATTGTTGTTCGTCGCGATGAGGGTCCATTTGTCACCGATGAACTGATGCAGCAGGATCTGCGGATCGCTGACCGGCGATGCGATGCCGAACGAGGAAAGCGTGGGGCCGATGCCGCGGATCAGGACATTCTTCGGGGTGTCGCCGCGGACCACGAACCCGGCGATGAGAATATTGTCACCGGTGCCGACGCGGCCGCGCGTCGAAAGATTGCGGAGCGTGCCGTCGCTGAACGAGACGCCGCTCGCCAGGGCCGCTGCAATCGAGCCCGAGATGCTGCCGCTGATCGAGCCGGTCATGAACGCATTCGCCGGATCGATCTTGAGCGTGAGGTTGCTGCTCTTGACCGCCGTGGTGAGCGTGACCGAACCGGAGGAATCGAGCATGCCGCCCGCCGCATCGAGGTTCGTGCCGCTGGACACGAGCACAACGATCGAGCCGTCGCCGCCGACGATCGCCTGAAGTTCGGATCCGGCGGCGCCAGCCAGACTGCCGGAGTAGTGTCCTGCCGGGACGGGCGACGCGCCGCTCGCGACCACCTCCGCACCGATGAGGAGCGGGTATCCCGGAAGCGTGACCATCGCGCCGCCGTCGTAGGCCTTGCCGCTCAATCTGCCCGAGGCGTTCGCTCCGGCGAGGCTGCCGGCGACGTCCACGCTGATTCCCGGGAAATAGTACACGACCGCACCGGTCTTCGAGTAGCCGATGAAGGTGGCGGTCTTGCCGCTCACGACGAGCGCGAAACGTCCGTCGTCCGCGCCAATCGCGCCGGCATACACGCGGTCCGCCCCGGCGCTCTTCGGATTGACCGAGAGCACGGTTGAAATCCCCGAGGTCGTCGACCCGCCCGCGTTGTCGACCGCTGTCGCGGTGAAGCGATACACGCCGTCCGAAGTCGGGGTCCACTGGGCGCGGTAGCGACCATTTGTCAGCGTTGCCGCAACCGTGGTGCCGTTCACCGAGAACTGCACCCGAGAGATCGTTCCGTCCACGTCACCGGCCGTTGCATCGAGATTCACCTGCACGCCAGTCTGGATCGTCGAGCCGTTGGTCGGCGTCAGCAGGGACACGGACGGTGCCATGTTGCCGGAAACCGTGACCGTCCGCACCGTCGAGCTCGTCACATTGCCGACGTTGTCCGTCGCCTCTGCGACGATCGTGTAGGTGCCGGCGCTGGAAGGCGTCCAGGTCGTCGAGTACGGCGCAACCGTGACGGGCGACCCGACTGCGACGCCATTCACGAGGAAACGCACGCGTGCAACCGTGCCGTCGGCATCCGCCGCGGTGGCATTGAGCACCACCGGCGAACCTGCGGAAATCGCGTAGCTGCCGAGGGGCACCAGGTCCACCGTGGGCGCCTGATTTGCGATCACGTTAAGCGTGATGGCCTGGGAATTCGTGATGTTGCCGGTGTTGTCCGTCGCCTCGGCGACGACCGAATACGTTCCGGCCGCGGTCGGCGTCCACGCGGTGGTGAACGGGGCGCTGCCTGCCGGGGTGCCGACAACGCTGCCGTTGGCGAAGAACCGGACCTGCGTCACCGTTCCGTCAGCATCCGAG
>JAJYAR010000152.1 GCA_021779435.1 bacterium | reverse complement strand
ACGCGGTTCAGGCTCGCCCCCACCCGCGCGATCCTATTCACCAATCGGTGCGTTGCCCGCCATGCATCTCGACGACATCAAGCAAGCGCTCCTCGACTCGTACCGCAGCGACGGCGGCATCAATCATCTGCACGGCAGCAGCCTCCCCAGCCAGGAGTCCGTCAATCTGCTCGCCGCCGAGCTCATGCACCTTCTGTTCCCCGGGTTCTTCGAGGAGACCGGGCTCGCGGAAAACGACCTGTCGGCGCATATCAGCGAACTGCTGACACGGGTGGACAAGCGGCTCGTCGCCGAGATCCAGAAGTGCATGCGCTTCGCGAAGCTCGATTCGCCCGCGCAACGTGCCCGCGAGTGCACCGACACGTTTCTCCGCCAGCTCCCGCAGCTCCGGAAGCTCATCAAGACCGATGTCGACGCCGCGTACCAGGGCGACCCCGCAGCGCGCAGCATCGAGGAGATCATCGTCGCGTATCCATGCGTCCTGGTCATCTCGCTGCAGCGCCTCGCCCACGTCCTTTACCATCTCAAGGTGCCGCTCCTGCCGCGCATGCTCACCGAGTACGCCCATGAGCGGACCGGCTGCGACATTCATCCCGGCGCCCGGCTCGGACCACATTTCTTCATCGACCACTGCACCGGCGTCGTCATCGGCGAAACCGCGACCGTCGGCGCCCATGTGAAGCTCTACCAGGGCGTCACCCTGGGCGCGAAATCCTTCGAGCTCGATGACGAGGGCAGGCCGATCAAGGGCGTGAAACGCCATCCCGACATCGGCGACAACGTCACGATCTACGCTCACGCGACCATCCTCGGCGGTGACACCTACATCGGCACGCACTCGATCATCGGTTCGAACGTGTGGCTCATGAAATCCATCCCCGATGAGGCCGTCGCGTATTTCAAGGGCGACAACATCGTCATTCGCTCCCGCCGGAAGAAGGAAGCGATGATCGAGCGTTCCTCCGCCCCGGCGCACGAACACGACTGGGAGATTTGACGCGCTGCGCGCTGATGCGGAATTGACGGAGGGGAGGCGCTGCCCGAACGCATGCGGCGAGCGCCAGGCGCCGGCCCCCACCCGGCTGCACCGACCCAGGGTGGAACGCGATCTCCGAGCGCGTTTCTTCGCCCTGCCTCATTCGCCACCGCGCCGCGGGGTGAGCCCGAGGGCGTCGCAGGCCGAGGCACAGAGTCCGACAAACGTGTGCTCGATCGCCGACAACCGCCGTCCTTTCAGGTGCGCCACTCCCCAGGTGCGGCCCAGCCTGCGCTCGCCCAGCGGCAACGACGCAAGCACGCCCGACTCCAGCTCCCCGCGCGCAATCCACGGCGCAAGCACGCCCGCACCGATCCCGATCTTAACGAGCTCCTTGATCGCCTCCATGCTCCCAAGTTCGATCGCGTTGTTCAGCGCGATGCCTTCCGCCCGGAAATATTCCGAGACCAGCCGGAAGGTGTAGCTCGTCTTGTTATACAGAACGAGCGTCTCCGTCCCGATCGCCTCACGCGGCGCCTGGCCGAGCGCCACCCAGGGATGTGACGGCGGCACGAGGAACCGGAGTTCGTCCTCAAACACCGGCATGAAGGCAAACTCGTGCTGCGTCGACGCGGGCGGCTCGATGATCAGCGACAGATCAACGTGTCCCGCGCGCAGAAGTTCGAGCTGATGCCCGTGGTCTCCCGGCTCGATGCGTATGACGCACCGGGGAAACCGCTGCCGGAAGTCCCTCAGCACCGGCGGAAGCAGATGCTGGCAGGCGGTCGTGCTCGCACCGAGGCGCAACCGGCCGTGCCCCTCGCGAGTGACCTCCTCCACCCCGCTCCGTGCCATTTCCATCTCGCGCAGAATCGCTTCGGCATGTCGCAGCAGCCGCTCGCCGGCGGACGTAAGCACGACCCGACGTCCCGCACGGTCAAGCAGGCGGCAGCCAAGATCGTTTTCCAACGCCTTGATGGCATGGCTGATCGCCGACTGGGTCAGGAACAGCTCCTTCGCCGCGAGCGTGAAGCTGCGATTCCGGGCGAGCGCCACAAACGCGCGCAGCTGCCGGCTGTCGAGCGTGGCGTTCATCGATGACGTGGGTTCATCGGTTCCATGAATGGCCCCGAGCAGCATCCGCGCCAAATGCCCCGCCCGACCCCTCCGGCGCCGTCATACGAAGCACCACTGCTGCCGCGACCCACGGTGAATGAATCCGGCTCACGCATTCGATGATCACTTTGCCGGTGCCGTTTCCTGTTCCGCCGCCCCGCTGGCACGGACGCCGCTCATGCAGAATGGAAAAACCCACACCCTCCCACACCCATGGACTTCATCAAACCCTCCGAGGTCGTCAGATCCATGCTCGCAGCCGGCGAAAGCAAGGCCGCGTTGCCACGTCGTGATCTGCTGATCCGCGGCTTTCTTTCCGGCGCCCTGCTGGGCTTCGCCACCAGTCTTGCGCTCACCGCGACCGCGCAGACAAACACACCCCTTGTCGGTGCGTTGGTCTTCCCGGTCGGCTTTGTCATGATCGTGCTGCTCGGCCTCGAACTCGTCACCGGCAGCTTCGCGATCACCACGCTGGCGGCCGTGGATGGCCGCAGCTCCTGGACAACCGTCCTCGCCAATCTCACCTGGGTCTTCCTCGCGAACCTCGCCGGAAGCGTCGCGTATGGCGCGATGCTGTACGCCGTCCTGACGCAGATGGGATCGGAGATGCCCGCGGGCATCGGAGCCGCGATCGTGAAGATCGCCGAGGCGAAGACCAACGCCTACTCCGCACACGGACTCGCCGGACTCGGCACCGTGTTCATAAAGGCGGTTCTCTGCAACTGGATGGTGTGTCTGGGCGTGGTCATGGCCCTCACGTCGCAATCGACGATCGGCAAGATCGTCGCGATGTGGCTCCCGATCCTCACGTTCTTCGCGCAGGGCTTCGAGCACTCGGTCGTCAACATGTTCGTCATTCCGACCGGCATCCTGCTCGGAGCCCGCGTATCCGTATCCGATTGGTGGCTATGGAACCAGCTGCCCGTCACCGCCGGCAACTTCGTCGGCGGCTTCATCTTCGCGGGTCTTTTTCTCTACTGGACGTACCGGCCGGCCCGCGCCGGCGCGCCGACGGAAGCGGTCGCAGCGCCGGTGTTCGAAAAGCCCGCGTCGGCCGCCGCGTGACCCGCGTCATGACAGCCGCCATGCACAACGCCACCGGTTCTCCTCCCAACGGCTTCACTCCGGAGCAGAAGGAATACCTCGAGGGCTTTCTCGCCGCGCTTCCCGTCGCACCGTTCGTCGGCACGACCGCGACGGGCCTGCTTGCCGCCGAACCTTCCTCCGCCGCCGCAGCGCGCAACCTCGCGGCTCCGCCGCCCGAGGACACCGTCTTCGGCACTCCCGTCAGCGAGCTCTGCAAGCCGGAGCGCTGGAAGCTCGAGGAGAATCCCCTCGATATCTGGGAGAAGCTCGTCGCGCACGCCGAGGGCGACCGGTTTCCCGACGAGGCCGACACGTTCCGGTTCAAGTTTCACGGGCTCTTCCATGTCGCGCCGACCCAGGACAGCTTCATGCTTCGGCTCCGCGTGCCGGGCGGCGAGCTCACGTCCGCGCAACTGCACGGACTCGCCGACCTCGCCTCCGAACTGGGCGGCGGCTACGCCCACATCACCACCCGCGCCAACCTGCAGATTCGCGAGTTCCGCCCGCGTGACATCATCCGCGTGCTCGTCCGTGTGCAGGAACTCGGACTGACGTCGCGCGGCGCCGGCGCCGACAACGTCCGCAACATCACGGCGTCTCCCAACAGCGGCTTCGATCCCGACGAACTTCTGGACGTGCGTCCCCACGCGAAGGGTCTCCACCACTACATCCTGAATCACCGCGACCTCTACGGGCTGCCCCGGAAATTCAACATCGCCTTCGACAACGGCGGCTCGCTCTCCACCGCAGCCGACACCAACGACATCGGCTTCATGGCCGTCCGGGTGACCGCCGCGAGCGTCGCCTCGACGGGCTCTCCGCCGGTCCCTGCCGAGCCGGGTGTCTATTTCCGCGTCCAGCTCGGCGGGATCACCGGCCACAAGGACTTCGCCCGCGACACCGGCCTGCTGGTCAAGCCGTCCGAGGCGGTCGCGGTGGCCGCCGCCATGCTGCGTGTGTTCAACGAAAACGGTTGCCGCACGGATCGAAAGAAGGCCCGGCTCAAATACCTGCTCGATTCCTGGGGCGTGGAAAAGTTCGTCGCAGCCGCGGAGGCGAAGCTGTCGTTTCCCCTCGCACGCGTCCCGCTGGACGCCTGCGAGCCGCGGCGTCCCGTCCTCAAGCAGGGCTGGCTCGGCGTGAGCCGGCAGGCGCAGCGGGGGCTGAACTCGATCGGCTTTGGCGTGCCGGTCGGACGGCTCAGTCCCAGGCAGATGCACACGATCGCCGATCTCGCGACCCACTACGGCAAGGGCGAACTGCGGCTGACCGTATGGCAGAACATGCTCCTGCCCCATGTTTCCGATGGGTTCGTCGAGCCGGCGAAACGCACGCTCGGAAGGCTCGGGCTTCCCACCGAGCCGCACGCGCTCACCGGCGGGATCGTCGCCTGCACCGGAAACAAGGGCTGCAAATACTCCTCGTGCGACACCAAGGCCCATGCGCTCGCGCTGGCAAAGCGGCTCTCGAAGCGGTCGTTCGGCCCGCCGATGAACTTCCACTTCACCGGCTGCCCAAACTCCTGCGCGCAGCATTACTGCGGCGACATCGGTTTCGTGGGCGTGAAACTCTCCGACGGCGGCGAGGGCTATCATGTCGTCATGGGAGGAGGCATGGCCGACGAGCAGGGCATCGCCCGGGAGATCTTCCGCGGCGTTCGCGCCGAGGAGGTGCCCGACCTCGTGGAGAAGGCGCTCGATGCCTACGAACGGCTCCGTCGTCCCGGCGAGACGTTCGTCGCGTGGGCGCGAAGCCACTCCGTGAAGGAACTCCAGGAAATCCTCGGCTAAGGCCGATCAACCCAAACCCCGGCAACCCAAATGTCCCTCGTACCCGTCATTCCGGATACAGCTCCCTTCACCGCCGAGCAACGCGCCTGGCTGAATGGCTACCTCGCCGGGCTGTTCTCGCGCGGACCTGTCGACGCGCATGTCGCGGCGCGGGCCCAGCCGGGAGCCTCGGCCGCCGCCCAGCTCACGCCGCTCACGATTCTCTTCGGCTCACAGACGGGGACGGCCGAGGCTCTCGCCAGGCGCGCCGCCAAGGAAGCCGGCAAGCGGGGCTTTGCGGCCATGCCGGTCGACATGGCGCAGATGGACGCGGCGAGGCTCGCATCCGAGCGGAACGTGCTCGTCATCACCAGCACCTTCGGGGACGGCGAGCCGCCCGACAACGCGAAGGCGCTCCACGCCGCCCTCGCCTCGGCCCGGACGGACACGGGGCCGCGGCTGCCGGCAGTGCGGTTCGCCGTGTGCGGCCTGGGCGATTCGAACTACGCCCGATTCTGCCAATGCGCGCGCGACTTCGACGGTGTCCTCGAGAAGCTCGGGGCGACTCGCGTGATTCCACGCACCGACTGCGACGTGGATTACGAGGCGGCATTCTCCGCCTGGCTGCACGCGGCCCTGCACGCGCTCGCCACAACCAACGCAGCCGGATCGGTGCCGCCCATCCCCGACATCCCCGTCGTTGCGTCGACGGCTTCCGTGAAGCCGGCGACGGAAGGATACTCCCGTTCCAAGCCGTTCCGCGCCCGCGTGCTCGCGTCGCGATGCCTCAACCAGCCGGGTTCCGCCAAGCAGGTTCATCATGTCGAGTTTGCACTGGATGACTCCGGGCTCGCCTACGAAGCCGGTGACGCACTCGGAGTCATGCCGGTGAATTGTCCCGAGATCGTCGACGAGGTTCTCTCAGCTCTCAGCTCCGACGGCGAGGAAGGCGTCCCCTCGCCTGAAGGAACGACGGTGCCGCTGCGGCAGGCGTTGTCGGAGCTGTACGACCTGGGCAAACCCACGTCGGACACGCTCGCGCTCTTCGGCGGCGGTGGCGGCGGCGGGGTCGCGCTTGCGGTGCACGACGTGCCGGACCTTCTGCGCGCACGCATGGACGTGACGCTCGCGCCGGAGGTCTTCGTGAAGACGTTGAGGCGGCTGCAACCACGACTGTATTCGATTTCCTCGTCGCCCAAGGCACATGCCGGGCAGGTGCACCTCACCGTCGGAGCGGTCCGGTACGAACTCGGGGGACGCGACCGCAAGGGCGTGTGCTCGACCTTTCTTGCCGATCGCGTCGTTCCCGGCGTGAGCCGGATCGGAATCCATGTGCACAGCAACCGCGCGTTCCGGCTGCCCGCCAGCGGCGACACGCGGGTGATCATGATCGGCCCCGGAACGGGGGTGGCGCCGTTCCGCGCATTTCTCCACGAGCGAAAGGCGGTGGGTGCCAGGGCCGCGACGTGGCTGTTCTTCGGCGACCAGCGCGAGGCGACCGACTTCCTTTACCGTGAGGAACTGCTCGCCATGAAGGCGGAGGGCACGCTGGCGAAACTGGATCTGGCGTGGTCCCGCGACCAGAAGGAGAAGATCTACGTGCAGAGCAGGATGCTGGAGCACGCGGCCGAACTCTACGACTGGCTCGAATCGGGAGCCCACCTGTACGTGTGCGGGGACGCCTCGCGCATGGCCAGGGACGTCGACACCGCGCTCCACTGGGTCATCGAACGCGCCTCAGGAAGGTCGCGCGAGCAC
>JAJYAR010000151.1 GCA_021779435.1 bacterium | reverse complement strand
CGTCCTTGAGGTCCGTGCTGGTCAGTTGAAAGCCCTTGCCGCCGGTGGCGGCTTCAGCCCGGGCCGCAGGCAACGCGGCGAAACCGGCGAGGCCGGCCAACGCCACGGCGAAGACAGCGCGCAACCACGCGCGACGTGTGAAGGATGGGTGAGTCATGGTGAAGTTTGCCGATTAAGGTCTGGCAGAGAGCTTATAAGGTAGCACGCGAAGGCCAAATTGGCACTGCCAATCCGGCCGCTTCTTCCACGCCCCGATCGCGGCAAACCGCAAGGGGCGGTGCAGTCCCGAAAATCCGTCCGCCTTGGCGGCGCATGCCAGCGATCTGTGCTACGGTTTCCACGATGAGCCACAAAAGCGGAAAGGTCGCGGCGCTGACAGCGCGCTTTGCGGGACGGGGCTTCGACGCGCGTTATTTGGGGTTCTTCGACTGTTTCAACCGAGGCCAGTACTACGAGGCGCATGACGTGTTGGAGGATCTTTGGCTTCTCGACCGCCAGGGACGGGACGGCGACTTTTACCGGGGTCTGATCCAGCTCGCGGGCGCGTTCGTGCTGCTGCAAAAGAACCGGCCTCGCGGCACAATCGCCCTTCTCCAGCTGGCCGGGCAAAACCTCTCCAAGTATTCGGACCACCACGGCTCCCTCGACGTCCCAGGGTTGCTGGCGCTCATCCGCTCCCGAACCGAGCACCTCAGCCGCTCCTCCGAACAAGGCCCGGACTCCGCGCCGCTCCCCGCACCATGGATCAATCCCCCGGAATAAGGCACGCATCAACCGTCGGTGCGACGCCCGAAGTCGCGCCACGGGACTGAGACTGCGCCCCTTCGTTGCCGCCGCTCAGCAGCGCGTCACGCTGGGCTCCGCGCCACGCATATCCCCCATCGCCGATTCCTCGATCGCTCGGTCAAGCCTGCGCGCCAGGTGATCCTGCTCGGGGGCCACCGTCGCGAGTTGCAGGGCCCGCCGAAAACTCTCGGCGGCGGCACGGGCCTCGCCCGCCTGAAGCTGCAGCTCTCCCGAAACCGCATGATAGAGGTAGTGCCCTTGCAGGCGTTCCTTTGCTGGGATCAGGGAAATCTCCTTGAGCGCCGCATCGACCCCGCGCACCTGCGCCAAGGCGACGACGCGGTTCAATGCGACAACGGGCGAGGGTTTCACGCGCAGGAGTTGATCATAAAGCACCAAGATGCGCGCCCAATCGGTCGACGCATAGTCCCGCGCGATGCAGTGACAGGCCGCGATCCCCGCCTGGAGATGGTACTCGCTCAGCTCCGTCCCGCTGGACGCCTCCGCCAGCTGCACGAGGCCGAGCCCAATCAAGGCCTGGTCCCAGCGTGAACGGTCCTGGTCCCCAAGGCGCAAGAGCGCGCCCTGCTCGTCCTGACGGGAGGGGAAACGCGCCGCGGTCAGGAGCATGAGCGCAAGCAGGGCGTGGCTTTTGGGCGATTTTCCCGCCGGGTGGGCCAACAGGAGACTGGTCAGGCGAACGGCTTCGCCGCACAGCTCCTCGCGCAACAGGCGGTCCCCGCTCGACGCCTTGTGTCCTTCGTTGAAAAGCAGGTAGAGCGCCGCAAGCACCCCGTCGAGCCGGGTCGCGACCGCTTCGCCTTCAGGGAGCTCGAAACCGATTCCCATCTCGGCGATTCGCTGCTTCGTGCGCGTGAGCTGCTTTTCGATCGCGGCCTCCGTGGAAAGAAAGGCCCGGGCGATTTCGCCGTTGCTGAAGCCGCACAGCATTTTCAACGCAAGGACCACCTGGGCGTCGGGTGCGATCGAGGGATGGCAGCACACGAACATCAGCCGGAGCGTGTCGTCGCGAAATTCCCACGCACCCTCCCAGGCCACCGCGGGCGTCGCGAGGCTCTGTTCGAAATGCGTGATGATGGCCGGCTCCTTGGCCGTCGACATCCGCAAATGCCGCATGGCGTCGCGCGCCAGGTTCATCGCGACGCGAGTGATCCAGGCCGAGGGGTTGGCCGGCACCCCGCCCATCGACCACGTCCGCAGCGCCCGAAGCATGGCCTCCTGGGCCACGTCCTCTGCAAGCGATAGGTTGTGAACCCCCATCAGCCGCACGAGCGCGCCGTGCAGCCGCCCGGTCTCGTGTCGGAAGAAATGTTCAACCAGCGCAGCCGGCTCCCTCGATACCGGGGGCGTTGGGTCCGGCTCATTCATGACGCTAGCGCGTCGCTGCAGGCGAGCGCGTCTCGCCCGGCCGTGTGACGACACCAAGGTGGCAGTGCGGCGTCAGTTCCCGAATCTCGATCACCAGGCCGTGCTCGAGTCCGGGATGTCGGCGGGCGATTTCCGTGGCCTCTTTGAGTCCGCCGCCTCCGGGAAAGGTCCGTCGACGATGCGACTGCCTCCCGGCCCCGACACCACGCGCGTCTGGGTTTCCAAAGGCTGTCCCTCGACCGCCTTCCCCTGAGCGAGAAGGCCCTCGAACCACGCGTTCCAACGCGTCACGAGCGCTTGGCGCTCATCTGGGGAGAGGGCTTGGTAGTTCTCCGGTCCGCTGTTTCGAAAGAACAGAAGGTACTGGGAGCCGGGCAGTGGAGTCGGCGTGTCCATGGGCGATGAGGGTTTGGAATTTCAGAAAGGGAGTATCCTCTTTCCTTCGACGAACCGGAGTCATCGGGACGGACTCGCCCGCGGAAGAGGCAGGGAAAGGCACCGTTATCCGGGCTCACGAGATTCGCAAACGCCCGTCGATTTTCGCGAAAAGGGAGATCTTTTCACGGCACATGTCCGGAATCCAGGCGGCCACTCGTCGGATCATTGAAACCCTCGATCTAAAAATCCCACAGCCTCCCATGTCCACGCCCCCGACAACAGCGCCCGAGCAGCCGCGGTCCGAACTCGACCTGAGCATCGAACGCGTGATCGATGCGCCGCCCGCGCGGGTTTTCGAATTATGGACCCGACGCCTTCCGGATTGGTGGGGGCCGCACGGCATGCGCACCCGCGTCACTGCGTTCGACCTGCACGCCGGGGGCGCTTTTCGCACCGTGATGCGCGCGCCCGACGGCACGGAATATCCGACGCGCGGGATATTCCTGGAGGTCGTGCCCGACCAACGGATCGTGTTCACCGACGCCTACGACCCTGGCTGGCGTCCCGCTCCCGAACATTTTTTGACCGCGATCTTCAGCTTCGAGGCCCTGCCCGATGGGCGCACAAAGCTCACGGCCAGGGCCCTGCACAAATCCGTCGAAGATCGCGTCGCCCACGAGAAAATGGGTTTCTTCCCGGGCTGGGGTGAAAGCCTCGACAAGCTCGCGGCCCTCGCGGCCGACCTCTGACCAGCGCCGACCAATCCGTTTTGGGAACCCGAACTGCGAAAATCCCAAATCTCGTTTTAGTATCGCCATGACCTCCTCGCCCCCCGCCTCCCCGGATGCGGCCATTCGGCCGAAAAAGATCCGCCTCCTGCCCGCGATCATACGCTACGTGATGGGCCTGCCGCTGGTCGTGTTTGGCCTCAACGGGTTCTTCAACTTCATCCCACAACCCAAGACGCCACTTGCTCCGGCCGCCATGGCCTTTGCCGAGGCGCTCATGAAGACCGGGTACATGATGCCCCTGATCGCAGTGACCCTGCTCGTCGTCGGCTCCTTGCTCGTCCTGAACCGCTTCGTGCCTCTGGCCCTCGCCCTGTTCGCCCCGTTCATCGTCAACAGCATCCTGTTCCACTTCATGATCGAGCCCACGGGCCGACCCATGTCCGCCGTCTTCCTTCTCCTCGAGTTGTACCTCGCCTGGTCGTACCGCGCGTCGTTTGCATCGATGCTCCGATCGCGGACGACCTCGTCCTGAAGGGACCTCCGGCGCCCCACCCGCTTTTCAGACCTCTGGTTTCCAACACACCCACAACCATGAAATCCACGCTCATAATACCTTACCTCGTTTTCGGCGGCCGCTGCGACGAGGCGCTCACCTTCTACCAAAGCGCACTCGGCGCCAAGGTGGAGATGCTCATGCGCTTCAACGAAAGCCCGGAGCCGATTCCTCCTGGCCGGATCCCCGCCGGATTCGAATCCAAGGTCATGCACTCCATGTTCACTATCGGTGGGGCCACCGTCATGGCTTCGGATGGTTGCGAGGCGGGCGGCAAATTCGAGGGATTTTCCCTCTCGATCGCGCTTCCGGACGAAGCGCAAGCCCACAAGGCCTTTGCCGCCCTGTCGGCCGGCGGCACCGCCTCGATGCCGCTGGGCAAGACCTTCTGGTCGCCGTGTTTCGGCATGGTGACCGACCGGTTCGGTATTGGCTGGATGGTGACAGTCGCCGCCTGACGGACCCGGGCGCCCGGACCGGCGGGCCTATCCCCGCGACGGCCTAGTCCTGCTCCGTGTCGCGCGCTTCCGCGGCCCTTCGCCGCAGGAAGACGCGCGGCGCGAGTCCGTGGACCCTCTTGAAGACGCGCGAGAACGCGAAGGGATCCATCCCCAGCGCGTCCGCCGCTTCGCGGACCATGCACCGCCGGTCCTCGAGCATGGCCGCCGCGTGGTTCATCCGAAGCCTCTGCAAAAACCGGTACGGTGTCTGCGCCGAATAGCGGGCAAACAGGCGGCACAGATAGGCCGCATCGACATGGCAGGCCGCCGCCGCCTCGCCGATCGAGGCATGGGCCAGGAAATTCCGCTCGATGTGTCTGCGGCACCGCACGAACGTCGCGTGGGAACGCCGGTCCGATGATTCCGCCGGCACCCCCTGCTCCGAGATGGTCACCAGCAGGATCTCAAGCTGGAGCGCGCTGAGTCTCGCGGCCTGTTCGCCTGTCGACAGCCCGGCGCGCACAAGCTCCTCGAAGGCCCGTTCCACCGAGTCCTCCTGGCCCACCAGGCGCACGACCCCCGGACCCAGCCCGCATTCCCTCATCAGCCTCGGGCTGCGAGCGCCCGTGAAATCCACAAAATACTTCGCGAGCCGGTCTCCGGTAGCGGTCGTGATCTCGTGGCGGACGCCAGGCCCGTAGGCGTAGGCGCAGCCCCGGTTAAGTTCGTACGCCCGACCCTGCATCACCAGCCGCCCGGCCCCTCCCACTACGTACTCGATCCCATAATACGGGAACGTCGTCCGCGCGATGCGATAGTCCGGCGCACACCGCTCCCACCCTCCGCCCACCACAGCCAGCGACTCCCTCCTTCCCCGCCTCAGGTCCAGGTAAAACCTCCGGGCCGTGCTGACCTGCCTCGAAAAGAAGTCCGGCGCCTGCCCCTTCCTGCGTTCTTTCATCCCAAAACCCGATGACCACGAGCCTGTGGCGTCAATTATCGAATGTTTTTTAGCCCTATTCCAGATGATTGGAGCCCCATTTTCGGTCAATAATCGTCATCTTCTGGCAAAGAACCGCCATTCTCACCCCTCCCTCCTTGTGTTAGGTTAACGCCTCGTCCCCATCCCCGCCCATGTCACGCGTTCCTGCTCCACCGCCCTCGACCGAGATCTCCTGAAGGCCGCCGCCTGCCATGAGGATCGACGCCCATCAACACTTCTGGCGCTACACCCAAAATGCCGCCGAGTACGCGTGGATCGGGGAGTCGATGCATCGCATCCGGCGGGATTTCATGCCCGACGATCTCGCGCCGGCTCTGGATGCCGCAGGGATCGACGGCTCGGTGGCCGTGCAGGCAAGGCAGTCTCTCGAGGAGACCCGCTGGCTTCTGGAACTCGCGTCCTCCTCGCCCAAGATAAAGGCCGTCGTCGGCTGGGTCCCTCTTGCGTCCGAAACGCTTTCCCAGCTCCTCGATGGCTTCTGTGCGCATCCCAAATTCCGCGGCCTGCGCCACGTCGTTCAGGACGAACCCGACCCGGCCTTCCTCGACGGTGAGCGCTTCAATTCCGGAATTCGGCAGCTGACCGGGCGCGGCCTCGTGTACGATCTGCTCGTCACCGCGCGCCAGCTTCCCGCCGCCCTGCGCTTCGTGGACCGCCATCCCAACCAGCGCTTCGTGCTCGACCACATCGCCAAGCCCGTGGTGTCGCCCGTCGTCGATCCGGTCTGGTCCGGGCAACTGCGCGAACTCGGCCGCCGGCCCAATGTCACCTGCAAGTTTTCCGGGGTCATCACCGAGGCGCCGGGCTGGCGCTGGTCCCCGGCGCTTATCCGGCCCTACTTCGATCACGTGCTGGGCGCATTCGGCCCGGGCCGTGTCATGTTCGGCTCGGACTGGCCCGTCTGCCTAGTGGCCGGGGATTACTCCGCGTGGGTCGCCGCAGTCGAGAGCCTCTGTGCGCCCCTATCCCTCATGGAGCGTGCCAGCATCCTGGGAGGCACTGCGGCCGCCGCCTATTCAATCACAGCCTGATCGCCCATGCATTACCGCACCCTCGGCCGCACAGGCCTCTCCGTCTCCCAGCTCGGCTTCGGTGCGTCCTCACTTGGCGGCGTCTTCCGCTCCGTCAACGAAGCCGAGGCGATCCGCACCGTCCGCACCTCCCTCGACCTCGGCATCAACTTCATCGATGTGTCGCCGTACTACGGCGCCACCAAGGCCGAGACGGTGCTGGGCAAGGCCCTGCGCGACGTGCCTCGGGAGCTCTACATTCTCGCCACGAAGGTGGGGCAATACGGAGAAGGGGAATTCGATTTCTCGGCGACACGGGTACGCAAGAGTCTCGACGAAAGCTGCGCCCGGCTGGGCGTCGACCACATCGATCTCCTCCAGTGCCACGACATCGAATTTGCCGATCTCTCCCGAATTGTCGGGGAGACGCTT
>JAJYAR010000150.1 GCA_021779435.1 bacterium | reverse complement strand
GTTTCCCGTAGCAGCGAAGGCGATCAACGGCACCTGGAAACTCGACGTGCGCGATACCGATGTGACGCCTTTCGTGCCGGGCCGCGTGCTGCCGACCTTCGCCGCGACCGGCGAGGGAAAGCTGGATGCCGATGTCGCGTTCACCGCCGTTCACGCGACGGGTCGGTTCGATGCTGCCGTCGACAGGCTCGGCGTGCTGTGGCCGGAACTGGCGGTCGTGGGAGCCGCGCGGCTGACCGCGGACATCGACGTGGCCCGTCGTGGCGACGTCCTCAGCATCAGTCGGCTCAACGTGGCTGCGCTCTCGGGCAGCAAGCCGGTCGCCACGGTTCGTTCGCTGCAGGCGTTTGAATTCAACGCGTCCTCCGGGCAGCTCGTGCCGACGGACGCGGCACGGGAGCTTCTCGGCATCGTTCTCGAGGGCGTGCCGCTCGCGTGGGCCAAACCGTTCACCCCGGACCTTGCCGTCAACGGCGAGGACCTGCGTGGCGAACTGGTGGCCACGCCACGCGCCAGCGGCTTCACGTTCAAGACGAAAACCCCGCTCACGATCGGCGGATTGTCCGTCAGCCGCCGCGGAGCTCCTCTGCTCCAGGCGCTCGATGTGTCCCTCACCACGTCCGGCGATTACACGCCGCAGGGGTGGCAGGTGGAACTCGCCGCCGTCTCCTCGCGGTCGGGCGGACGCCCGGTCCTCATGCTGGACTCCCGCGCGGGGCGGCTGGCCGGCACGGAGCAGGCGGTGAAGGCAACCGGACTGCTGAGCCTCGATCTCGGCGCCCTTTCCGCCCAGCCGGTCGCGCGCAACGTCGTCGCGCTCACGAGGGGCGATGCGACCGTCGAGTTTGCGGCGAGCCTCGGCGAAACACGGAAGATCGACGCCAAGGTGGCGATCAAGAACATCGTCGCCGGGTCCGCTTCCGCACCGGTCAATCTCCCGGCGGTGACGGGCGGCGTCCGGGCGGATTACTCAGCCGACGGCTCCTGGACCATTCATGCTCCCATTTCGCTGCAGCGCGAGGGTCGCGAGTCGGACCTGAGTCTCTACGGCACGCTGACCCCGCGGTCGAAGGGCGCCGCCTTCGATGCACAGCTGACCAGCAAGTCGCTTTCCGTCGATGACGTCCGTGCGTTTGCCGCCGCGGTCCCCGCCATCACCTCAACCGCGGCCGGAGAGCCGTCGCAGGCGTCCACACCGGCGTGGGCCGGTCTCGATGGTAGCGTGACGCTCAATCTGGCGAGTGTCCGTTACTCCGAAAAACTCGAGGTCAGAAACGTCACCGGAAAACTCCGGCTCTCCGGTGGAACCGTGAACGTCGAGGACGTCCGCGGCGGAGTGGGGGAGGGCACCGCGACCGTCTCGGGCGCGCTCTCCTTCGATGCCACCGCCGACAGGCCCTACTCGGCGTCGGCAGACCTCGAGCTCACGGATTTCGATCCAGGCCCGCTCTTCCTGATCGTGAATCCGCGACAGCAGCCGACGGTCGAGGGACGGTTCACCGTTTCAACGCACCTCCGCTCGCGCGCGGCACGCGTCGCCCAGCTGCCTTCGCGGGCGTACGGTGAGTTCGATCTCAGAAGCAGGAGCGGCACGTTCCGAGGAATGACCGTGAACGTCGGCAACCTGGTAGAGAACTCGAGCAAGCTCATGAGCTGGCTGGCCTCCGCCGGCAACGCCATCACCTCGATTGGCAGAAAGGATCCGAGCCAGTCCGACGTGGACGAGATCCGGAACCGGTCGCAGGCGGCGAGCGAACTCGCGAAGTCGCTTTCGTCGATCGCCTACGACCAGTTGAACGTCGTGGTCGTGCGCGACGAGGCGCTGACGACGTCGGTGAAGGAGTTCACGTTGATCTCGCCTGAATACCGGATAGCCGGAAGCGGCACGGCCCGTTTCGTGCCGGGCCGGTCCATCATCAATGAAGCCGTTGCGCTCGATCTTCAGCTGAAGGCGCGCGGCCGGCCGGGCGAGTTGATGAAGTTTCTCGGCGTGCTCGAGGGACGCCCTGACGACCTCGGTTACACCGGGTGCACGATCCCCGTCACCGTCGGCGGCACCCTCGCCAGTGTGGACAACTCCGATCTCAGCAATCGGCTGGTGGCCCTCGCGGTGCAGAAGACCGGCCTGACCGAAAAAGCCGTCGATTGGATCTCCCGGCTCCGCGGCAAATAGCGCCGCCGCCTTGTTGTAGCCGCGGTCCGCAGACCGCGGTGACGCCAGTCGGAGACTGGGACGAGGATGGCATTGCGGCAGAGCCAAGGATGCCCGACACCTGCAGACTTCGCCATCCAAGCGCCGCCGCCGCGCTCGATGCCTTGTTGTAGCCGCGGTCCGCAGACCGCGGTGGCGCCAGTCAAAGACGGGCGCTACCCAGGACGAGGTCTTCTGTTCGGGTAGCGCCGGTCTTCGACTGGCATATTGAGCCAGACTCCAGGCAGAGCCAAGGAGGTCTGGCGCAACACAAAAGCTCGCGCTCCGCAGCCGTTTTGGAGAACCTCCGGACGTGATCGAGTCCGTGGCATTTCGGAACATCAAGGCGCTCCGCTCGACGAGCGTCAGTCTCGGGGCCTTCAACCTCGTCATCGGTCCGAATGGCAGCGGGAAAACCAGCCTGATCCAGGCGCTGCTTCAGCTCCGCCCGATGCACGCGGCCCCCGTGGACCCTGAGCCGGACACCGGCGCCCACACGGCACGACCGCCGGAAATGCAGTTCCGCTTCCCGCCGCCAAACCAGGGCCTCGTCGCCCATGTCGAGTGCGAGTCGGAGGATTGCGTCGGCACGCTTCGTCTCGAACCGCTGCGCGACCCACGTTGGCAGTCGGTTCGCGACTCCTGGGCCGGCGTTCGCGGCTACATGCTCGACCACACCGCGATGTCGACGCCGCCGCTCCGGAAGACCGGCGCCGAACTGGCCTACGATGGCGCGAATCTCGCCGCCGTGCTCGCACGCATCCGGGAGCAGTCGCCGGAGTCCTTCTCCGCGCTCACCGCCGAGATGCTGCGCATCACCCCGGAGTTTCGCTCGCTCGAACTCGACGAGCATGCCGATGGACGGGTCGTGCTCGGGCTGCGTCTCACCGACAACGGACTCGTCACGCCGACGTCCATGTCGCAGGGCATGCTCTACCTGCTCGCGATGCTCGCCCTCGCTTTTGAACCGCATCCGCCGACCGTCCTGTGCATCGAGGACGTCGACCGGGGAATCCATCCAAGGATGCTCCGCGAAGTGCGCGATGCGTTGTACCGGTTGAGCTACCCGCAGTCGTTCGGTATCAGCCGCCAGCCCGCCCAGGTCGTCGTCACAACCCATTCGCCGTACTTCATCGATCTGTTCCGCGAGCACCCCGAGGAGGTCATCATCACGCAGAAGAAGGGCCGCGCGGCGCACTTCGAACGCCTCGCCGATCGACCTGACCTGCCCGAACTGCTTCGCGAAGGCAGCCTCGGCGACATGTGGTTCAGCGGCATCCTCGGCGGCGTGCCGGACGAGCAGTAAGCCCCGGCATGAAGGTTGCGTTGCTCAGCGAGTCACCGGCTGACGAAACCGCGTTGCGGGTGCTCGTCACCGGCGCCCTGGGCAAACCGCCGCACTTCGTGACTCCGGGACTCCGCGCTCGCGGTTGGCCAAACGTGGCCCAGGTCCTCCCGGCGGTCATTCGCCACCTCCATTTCAACACCGACACCGATCTGCTCGCCGTGGTCGTCGACGCGGACGACTCGGTCGTCCACACCCCGAACCACGACACGCCCGGCTATTTCCACCCGCATTGCCGGATGTGCCAGCTGCGCGCCGTCTTCCGTCAGACAACGAAGAACCTCCCGCCGGCACACGGCCGCGAACGCGTGCTGCGCGGGGTGGGGATCGCCGTCCCCGCTGTCGAGGCCTGGTATCTCTGTGGCCGTGACGAATCGGTGAACGAGGCCGCCTGGCTCGCCGGCCAGGCACGCGGCCGCGTGCCTTACTCGCGTGCCGAGCTGAAACTTCGCGTTTACGGCACGGATCGTCCGAGTCTCGCGCACGAGATTGACTGCGCACTCCGGGAGGTCGCTCGACACCACCGTGATACGCGACGGCTGGAGTTCGATTTCCCCAGCTTTGCCGCCTTTGCCCGCGATCTGCGGGAAGCGCTTCCGAAATCCGCAACACCATAGATTTTGCAAGTGGCTGCTGCTTCGTGCACAGTAGCCGCGCACCTGCCAGCAATTGGCGATCACGTGCGAAATACTTTGAGTTGGCCCACCTCGCCGAAAGATAACGTCGGTTCCGCTTCATGCCTAAGCTCGCTTTCAGCCGGCGCTCGTCGTTGCCCTTTTGGATCGAAGCTCCAGCGATCTTCATCGCCCGACTGCTCTACCGCGTGCGTTCCCAGGGCGCGGAGAGCTTTCCGAAGTCCGGCGGAGTGGTCCTGATCGCGAACCATCTTTCGTACGTCGACGCGGTCGTCCTGCAGCTCGCCTGCCCGAGGCGCATCGTGTTCTTCGGCGAGGGCGATCTGCGTCAGAACATGATGCTCGGCTGGTTGTATCGGATGCTGGGATGCATTCCGCTGTCGCCGCGCCAGCCTGCCGAGGCGTTCAAGCGCGCCGTGAAGGCGCTTCGCAGCGGCGAGGTCGTCTGCCTTTTCCCCGAGGGCCAGATTTCGCGCACCGGACAGCTGATGCAGGTGAAGAAAGGGTTCGAACTGCTCAGTCAGCAGGCCCGTGTTCCCGTGGTGGCCGCCGCCATCGATGGTCTCTGGGGCTCCGTCTTCTCGTTCGCCGGGAACAAATACCTCTGGAAGTCGCCGCGGCTCATGCCGACGTCCGTGTTCATCGCCTTTGGCAAGCCGGAGCCGTTCGAGACCGCCTCGACAACGTGGGCCCGCACCGAGTTGCTCGACCTGGCCGAGATCGCGTTCAACGAGAGGCCCGTGCTGCGTCGTCACCTCGGGCGTGAATGCGTCCGTGCGCTGACCAAACGCCCGGGGCACGTCCAGATCGTGGATCGGACCGCGGAGCGGAAGAGTCTCAAGAATGGCCAGCTCTATGCCGCCGCCGCCGTCCTTGGCCGACGGCTTCGACAGACCGTGCCTGACAAGCGCATCGGCATCGTCCTGCCGCCCGGCATCGGCGCGTTCATCGCCAACGTGGCAGTCGTGTGCGCAGGCAAGGTGCCGGTGAACCTGAATTTCACCGCGGGCCGCGCCTCGGCCGAGGCTTCGCTGCGGCTCGCCGGCATCACCACGGTCCTCTCCGCCGAGGTCCTTCAGTCAAAGTTTCCGAACTTCCCCTGGCCGGAGCGCACCCTCGATCTGCGCGGCGAACTCGCCGCGGCCGGTGGCAGGAAGGCGATGATCCCCTGGCTGCTTGCCGCCTGGCTCCTGCCGAACCAATGGTGCGCCTCCATCCTCGGGCTGCCTCGGGTGGGGGACCGCGAGGAGGCCGGTCTGCTGTTCACCAGCGGAAGCGCCGGTGAGCCAAAGGGCGTCGTGCTCACGCACCGCAACATCCTCGCGAACTGCGATCAGATTTCCTCGCTGTCCATCCTCCCGCAGACGTGCTCGCTGCTCGGCTGCCTTCCCGTGTTTCACAGCTTCGGCTTCACGGTGACCATCTGGTATCCGATCCTGCGCACCTGCCAGATCGTCACGGTCCCGAGTCCGCTCGATACGCGAAAGATCGTCGAGGCGATCCGTGACGAGAAAGCCACCGTGCTCATCGGGGCGCCGACGTTCATCCGTCCGCTGCTGAAGAAGGCACAGGCATCCGAACTCAAGTCTCTCGACCTCGTCGTGACCGGCGCCGAGAAGCTCCCGGACGAACTTTACCGCGCGTTCCTCGAAACGTTCCACATCGAGATCCTCCAGGGCTACGGCCTCACGGAGACCGCGCCCGTCGCGAACGTGAACCAGCACCATCCGAGGGTCGCCATGTCGACGAATCTCCCGCAGATCGGAAAGCGACTGGGTTCCACCGGCCGCCTGATGCCCGGGATGACCGCGCGCATCCTCGACGTGGATTCGGGCAGGATCCTCAAGCCGACGGACACCGGCATCGTCATGCTGCGCGGCGCCAATGTGTTCGACGGCTACCTGAATGAGCCGGAGAAAACCCGCGACGTGCTGCGCGGCGGCTGGTTCATCACCGGCGACTTGGGACGTTTTGACGAGGACGGCTTCCTGTTCATCGAGGGCCGCCTTTCCCGGTTTTCCAAGATCGGCGGAGAGATGGTGCCGCACGGCACGGTGGAGCAGAAGATTTTCGAAGTGTTCGGCTGGGAGCAGACCGAGAGCCCGCTGTTCGTGGTGACAGCCGTGCCGGACGCAACCAAGGGCGAGTCGCTGGTCCTCCTCACGACGCGCGAGGTGTCAGTCGACGAACTCCGCACCCGCCTGCTTGAAGCCGGCCTCCCGAGCCTCTGGGTTCCGAAGGTTGTGCGCCGCGTGGAAGTTGTCCCGGTGCTGGGAACCGGCAAGGTCGACCTGAAACGCTGCCGCGAAATCGCCGCCGAACTCACCCTCGCCGCAGCAGCCTCGGCGTGAAGTTGGCCCGCGGCGGCGAGCGTCAGCAAGCCGGTCAGGAATGTGGGCGGGGTGCCCGCGTAGGAATGTAGGCGGGGTGCCCTCACCCCGCATTTCCAGCGCCAGCAAGCCGATCGGGAGCGGGTGGAGCGCGTTGTCCCTAACGCGCTGTCTCGGTAACGCCGACGTTCCGCCCGCGGTTCTCGTCCGACTTCCGTGGTAACGGCGAGCGTGAGCCCGCCGAGGCCCTGTGGGCGGGGTGCCCTCACCCCGTATGTCC
>JAJYAR010000149.1 GCA_021779435.1 bacterium | reverse complement strand
TGACTTTGACTCGAGCAGACGCCCGAGCAGTTTTTGTACGTTAGTATTAAGCATGGGCCGACAAGTTGGAGACTTCTTCTCCGCTTGTCGGCCTCATGGCATCTACCACACTGGCCCAGCGGTCCGGCGCTACCACAAACGCGGGCGGTTCTTTAGTCTTGCTGCTCCGTCTGCCCGCTCGTCCTTTATCCACATGGTCCGGCGAGTCTTGTTGATCGATGACGATCGTGCTCAGGCGCGGCTTACCGGCGCACAGCTGAAGCATTTCCCGCGCGACCATTACGAACTCGAGTGGGCGGGCACCTATGACGAGGGACTCGCGAAGCTTCTGAGCGGTCAGTACGCCGCCTGCCTCCTTGATTACCAGCTTGGCGAACGCGACGGCCTGCAGCTCATCCGCGAGGCGATTTCGAGAGGTTGCCGGACGCCGATCGGCCCTTCCGAGCCAAGCGGCAGATCGCGCGTCGTCGCGACGCTTTGCTCGGTCCTGCTGTCCTCCTCGCCCCTCGACGCACTTACGCTTGCTCAGGGTCCGTGCGTCAATCCAGCAGCCCCGACGGCCGCGGCGTGCGTGGTATTACGAGTCGGCAGAGACAGGTGTTAGGCGCGAAGGGTTTGAGCGGCGGCTCGCGAACCACAGGGCGCCGGCAACGCCGAGAACGGCGACACCGGTGGCCAGCAGCCCCGCACGACGGCGTGAGAGCTGGATCTGCAGCGAATGATCCGTCGCGTCGGCATCGAAGGGACCATGCGCTCCCCACTGGCCCGGCGCCGGATGGAAGAGGTTGTCCTGCTGATCGGGGTCCCTCGGTTCCCCCGTGTGCCCAAACGACCGCCCGACCACGTAATGATCCAGGAATCCAGGAACGACCTTGTTGGCCTTGATCACGGCCGACGTGATCGCGCCGAGGTACACTTCCCGGCGGGTCTCGTGCGCCGCCCAGTAGATCGTCCGGGCCGCGACCTCGGGCTGGTAGATGGGGGAGGGCGGCTTCGCCTTCTCGTCCAGCCGGCTCTTCACCCAGACGAACTGCGGCGTGTTCATCGCCGGGAGCTGCACCATCGTCAGCCGGATGCGGCTTTTCTCCGCAATCAGCTCCGAGCGCAGAGAGTCGGTGAATCCGCGGATGGCGTGCTTCGCCCCGCAATAGGCCGATTGCATCGGAATGCTGCGGTACGCCAGAGCCGACCCCACCTGCACGATCGCGCCGCGGTTCCGCGGCATCATCCGCCGCAGCGCCGCCTGCGTGCCATAGACGTACCCAAGATACGTCACTTCAGTCACCCGTTTGAACTCCTCCGGGGTCATGTCGATGATCCGCGAGTACACCGACGCCATGGCGTTGTTCACCCACACGTCAATGTCTCCGAACGCCTCGGTTGTCATGGCGGCGATCCGTTCCGTCGTGTCCGGATCGGCGACATCGGCGGCGAGAATCACCGCCCGACCTCCGGCACTCTCCACATCACGGCGCGCCGCTTCGAGCCGGCGCTCACCGCGGGCCACCAGTCCGATGCACGCTCCATGCCGGGCAAATTCCATCGCGGTCGCGCGCCCGACTCCGGCCGACGCGCCCGTGATCACCACCACTTCGGGTTTTTGGGCGACCATGGTGCACCTCATTTCTTCTGCACCGCGCCCGGGACGAGTCCGGTCTTCACGACGGCGTCGTAGAGCTGCCGGAGCGCGTCCGCCGCGGCATCGTTGTACGCGTCGTAGGCGCCAAACCGCCCGGGTCCGCTCATCCAGCGGAACGACATGCCATTGAAGGCGCCGAGATGCCGGACCGCACGGTCGACCTGCAGCGTGGCGGAAAACGTGCAATCGATGTTCCCGGTGAAATTCATCCGCCACTCGACGAGATTGATCGTCAGTCGGGGCACGACGGACGTGGGCTGATCCAGGCTGCTGACCTGCTTGATCCGGCCCTGAAAACCGCGGTCGCGGAACACGTCGGCAACCGTTGACGTGAACACATCCGTCACGCGGTCCTCGAGCATCGGCCGCCAGCTCGGCGGCACGACCACATCAACCTCCAGGACTTGCGCTGCCGGGTTCGGGGCGGGGACGGCGGGGCCGGTTTGCCCGGAAGCGGATACGCAGGCGAGTATGAGCGCGGGCATCAGGGCAAGAAGCGACAGACGGCAACGGCGGCAAGGGAGCGGTTTCATGGGATTTGGGACAAGGCGGATTCGGGGCGCGCCGGGATCGCGTTCAAGAGGGAGAGGGCACCCGGCGACGGTGATCCGATGCACATGACAACGCTCAGACCCGCGTTTCCGCCGATCCATTCTCGGAGATTACTCGGGAAAACGGCTCCGGTGTAACGCCGTGCGCCGTCAGGCGGGTTCGGGTGGGAAATGGAAGAGAAAGCGCGGAAGGTACCGTGACCGGACCGTGCTCCCAGCGATCGGTCCCCACCCCGGTAGCCGGCGCCGCAGGGTGGGGCGGACAACCCATGCGGGCCGGTGGGCCGCGCTCTTGTCGGTGCGGGCTCCGCCGCGGGTGGTCAGATCAACTCGCGGACTCTGTCCTCGGCGACGGTGGCCGCGATCTTCATCCGATCCGGCGTGCCGCGCGCCAGGGATTCGGCGAAATGCAGCGCCTGCTTGGCCGTGACCTTGCCGGGCATCGGCGGCTCGTTCGGATCGACAAGCGCCTCGACCAGAACCGGGCCTGGCGTTGCGAGCGCCTTGGCAACAACCCTCGCCGCAGATCTTGGGGTCATCGACGTTCGCGCACGACGCATGGCGGGGGCGATACGCGCGGCGTTTCCGAGGCTGGGGGGGGAGGACAGCGGTGCGGCGCGTTGCGTCCTGCGCGGTACCGTCATATGGTGAGGGGTAAACCCCGTCCCCATGAAAACGTTAAATCACAATTCGAACCGCGGCGACGCCGCGACTGTCGTTCTCGCCATTGTTGCCATCGCCGCGGTTGTCGTCGCGATCGTGTTCTGGAATCGCTCGCGAGCCGTGACCGCAGGTGCCACGCAGACAAGCGAGGAGCTTCAGGCGGCACAAAAGGAGAAGGCCGCTCTGGAATCAAAGCTGACGACCGCGCAATCCGGAAGCGGTGATCTGCAGAAACGGCTGGATGCAGCCATGGCGGATTTGGAAAAGATGCAGGGCCAGGTGAAGGACTCGACGGGCGCGTCGGCCCAGCTGCAGCAGCAGCTCGAAGAGGCCAAGGCGGCATCGGATCGGTTGAATTCGCAGATCGCCGACATCAAGCGGACCTCCGGCAAGTCGCAGGAGCAGATTCAGTCGCAGCTGAAGGAAGCGCAGGCATCGATGACGAAGCTCCAGGACGACGCGGAGCAGGCGAAGGCACGCGTGGCCGAGCTGCAAAAGCAGCTCGATCAGGCAAACGCCGACAATCTCGAGCTCCACAAGCGCATCGAGGCCGCGCAGGTGCAGATCGGCCAGCTGCAATCGACGAAGAGACGTTGAGCCAAGGCGCTCTCACTCTTGTTTGCGCACGGCCGGCGTTGCGTTGAGGCGCCGGTCGTGCGGTTCGCCGGCGGGTGCGGTGGCCGTAGGTTGCGAGCAAGCGCGCGCCTATCCGCCGAAAAGCTTGCTCAGGGCAAATGACACGAGGAATCCGGCCACCGTGATCAGGCCGGCGAAGTCGTGCGCCTCTTCGAACGCTTCAGGGATCATCGTGTCGACGAGCATCGCGAGGATTGCACCGGCGGCCACGGTGGTCGTGCCGGCAATCACTTGTGGCGAGCCTCCGTCGAACACGACGTTGCCCACGGCGGCTGCGATTCCGGATATGACCGCGATGCCTATCCAGACGCCAAAGATGTACGTTGCGGAGCGGCCGGCGCGTTTCATTCCCACGACACTCGACATGCCTTCGGGAAGGTTCGAAAGGAAGATCGCTATCACCGCCACGAGGCTGACGGATCCGCCCTCGAGCAGGCTGACGCCGATGACCATCGATTCCGGGATCCCGTCCAGAAGGGCGCCGACCGCGATGACGAGACCGCTGCCGCTGGATTCGGCTTCGGAAGGCTGGCCCTTGGAGCGCTTGCGGCGTTTGGCGCCGCGACGGTTCAGGATGAGGGTGATTGCCGTGAAGGCGATCGCGCCCGAGAGGAAGCCGATGGCCGTCGCAGCGAATCCACCGCGCCGGAACGCATCCTCCATCAATTCGAAGGCGAGGGCGGAGATGAGCACGCCGCTTCCAAAGGCCGTCACACCAGCGATCCATCGCGGCGGCACCTTCACCAGATAGCCGAGCGCAGCGCCGAAGATCAGCGCCGCACCGGCGAGCAAACCCCAGAATCCTGCCTGCACCCACATCGGCATGTGATGCGGACCGCTGAGCGCTTCGCGAGTTGCCCGGCGTCCGAAGGACTCCCTAGAGTCCATCGGACGCACAATGGACATTATGTCAACTAGGACAAGCTACGAATAACCTGTCGCTTGTGCCACGCGACGTGCTTGAGGTGCCGTCCCCCGTCCCGGCTGCGCGTTGCGTGCAGGTGTCTGTCCCTTGGGAACCGGCGTTCCCGGGTCCCTTTGAGGTCCACCTGACTCAAACCGCCCCGCACTTCACTGATTCTGAACGGCGATCTGGTTCTGGATGACGACGCCCTGCGCCGCCTTCTGAGCGCTCTGTTGCGCACGATCACGGATGTTCTCGGAAGCAACCGTGCCCGAAAGCACCACCCCGTCGTTCTGCGGCGACACGCGAATAGCCGAGCTCCGAAGCTGGCTGTCGGCATCGAACGCTGCGCGGATCTGCTGCGCCGCCGAAATGGGACCCGAAGATGGGCGTTCCAGTGCGGGGCCCGTGGTCGCCATTCCCGTCGGCATGCCCGCCTGATTGGTGGACGTGGCGCTCGCGACAGCAGGCATCGTCAGGCGGTACACCTCGTTGCCCTGAAAGCCGTCGGTTGTCATCCGCACCCCTTCCACCTCCGCGAGCTCCGGCGCATTGATCAGGTCCGAGACTGAGACGGATACCGTCAGCGGCCTCCGGTTCTCAGGCAGGCTCGTCACCCTTGCCATCGGAATGGCGTATTGACGCGCCGGTAATCTGAACGGGTCCAGCATCGGCGTGATTTCGACAAACGGCACGCGGTCCCCGTTGAAGCTTATCCACACGTCATCCACGAACCCGAGCGCTCCGCTCTCCTTCGACGCCACGTCACATTGCATCAGCTTGGAAAACGCGACCAGCCTTGGCTGCTCCGATTCGGCCTGCCTCCCGCCGGTAATGCCGAATCTATCCGCGAGCCGTGCGGCATTCTCCCGGTTCGACAGAAACGCGATCGGATGCTCCATCAGTTTCGGCACCTGCCTGTATTGCGCTTTGCTCATCTGGATTCGTGCGGTGTCGCCGCTGACCACCACGGCTTCAGCGGGTATCACCCGCGTTTCGCCGCCCATTCCCAGAAAACCGCCGGTAGTCACGACGACGTAGGCGAGCCGCTGCGGCTCCCGCATGTCGAAGACAAAATCCGTGATGTCGCCCAGCCTTCGTCCATCGCTAGAAATAACGTCGATGCCGGTGGTGTCCGATGCCCGCATGATACGGACTGCCGCCGTCCCACTCTGATCGTTCTGGGTGGTCGAGTCGGATGTCCGGTACCGGCCGTCGGTCCGCTGCGCGACCGCAGAGGTCGCGAGCAGCAACGCTGTCCCGACGGCGAGCGTTCGCGTCAATGAAATAGTCTTTGTTCTCATGGAGCACTATCTCCGCAATGGCCGCCCAGCCAAACTGGATTGGGTCAGTCGGTTTGAGATCCGACGCACCGGCCGATTTTCTCGATGTGCCCCAGGGAAACTGCAGCCGGCGATTTCCAAGGAGCGCCGCGCCGGATCGCACCCGGGCCAAACCGAATTCGATCTCCGGTGGGTCCCAACCCCGCGCCGGACGCCCACCTGTCACGCCGACAACGACGCCTATGCAACCCGCAACGGGCAAGCGACGGGCGCCGCCGCCCTCCGCTTCAGCCTCTATGGATCAAACTCATCGAGCGCGGTCTCGTGAACCTCTTTGTCGGACGCGTGGCCGGCGCCGCGAACACCGAGGAAGCTCCCGGGCGCGGACCGACCGGTTGCAGACGGGCGGAGACGAAGGTTTGCACCGCAAAGGGCGGCCGACAGAATCCCGCAAACCCCCGTTCCTCCGTCCCCCGCCTCCGCCATGCCTTGTCATTCTTCATGCCTGCGAACGCTTCGGTCGGCACTGACGTGCCTCCTCATTCCTCTCGCGTCGCTTTCTTTCGTCTCCGCGCAGTCCTCGCCGGTTTTCACCTGGGGTGACCAGGGCGACGGCACATTTCGGAACCCGGTCCTGAATGCCGACTACTCCGACCCCGATGCGATTCGCGTCGGCGACGATTTTTTCCTGATCGCCTCGGAGTTTCACTTCATGGGCATGCAGGTCCTGCACTCCCGGGATCTCGTGAACTGGCGGATCATCGCACAGGTTTACCGGCGCCTTCCGATCAGCCCCAAGTACGACGAGATGCGCGGCTATGCCGAGGGCACGTGGGCACCGACGCTCCGGTACCACGATGGCACCTATTACATCTTCGTCTGCACGCCGCACGATGGTCTTTTCATGTGGCACGCCAAAGACCCCGCCGGGCCCTGGTCCGACGTCGTAACCGTGAAGTCGGTCGACGGTTGGGAAGACCCCTGCCCGTTTTGGGACGATGACGGCAACGCGTACCTGATGCACAGCCGGCTCCGCGCCGGACCGTTGATCGTGCACAAGATGAGCCCGGACGGCACGCGGCTCCTCGATGACGGCGTCGAGGTCTA